>JADLBA010000268.1 GCA_020848015.1 Crocinitomicaceae bacterium
CCATATCTGATAATAACCGGGGTGTTACCAACAGAGATAACGAGCAGGAATACCGGAAACCGGCAGAAGAAAGCCGGCCGCGGGAGCGCAACCGAAGCAATTCCGATGAACGCCCTGCGAGGAACCGAGACATAGACTCTTCTCCTTCAAGGAATATGGGGCAATCAACTCCCGACTGGGGAGGTTCTAACTCTTCCGGTGGAAATAGAGGGAATGGGGGTTCACGTCATCGCTGATAGCTGAGATCACTACAGTACGTTTTTTTCCTCTCATTATGGCCTTGATTTCTCGCCGTTTTATTGTTCTTCTTCTCCCTGTTTTCTTTTGCCTTTTCTGCATGAATGCGCAAAATGAAGTAGATGCCCTGCGTTATTCCTATACTGAAACTCCTCTTTCCATTCGATCCGCCGGTATGGCAGGAACATTTGGTGCACTTGGAAGCGATCTCAGCAGTTTCTGGACCAACCCTGGTGGTATTGGCGCATACCGGCGCGGCGGGCTTGAACTCGCCTTTGGTTTCCACGACACCAATGTATCTTCCGAATACGATGAGATAACTTCAGAAAACAGCAAGGCGAATTTTACGATTCAGAATACCGGAATTGTGTGGAAACGCTCCGTCAAAAACAGTGATTTTGGAACAATTAATATGGGAGTAGCATATAGCAAGATCAACAATTTTCATCAAAACATCAGCATAAGAGGAGAAGATATTCCGTCTTCATTACTCGATGTATTTACAGCACAGGCGAATGGTACAGCTTACGACGACGTTTACAACAGTTTCCCCTTTGGAGCGGGACTGGCATGGGATACTTACCTGATAGATCCATTAGACAGCAATGCTAACTCGTACGTTGCAGTTGCCGGTAAGTATGGATCTGATCAGTCAAAGTTAATCAAAAGAAAAGGAGCTATGGCAGAAACGGTGTTCGGTATCGGCTCCAGTTACCTAGATATTCTTTATTTCGGTGCAAGCATTGGCTTTCAAAGTGTACGTTTCGAGGAGAGCAGCACTTATTTGGAAAAGTATAGTGCAGAGGATGTAGTGGATTCTTTTAATTTCGAGGAAAAGCTGAATACCACCGGAACAGGTATCAATATCAAGTTCGGTGTGCTCGCAAAAGTTACATCGTGGCTGCGCTTAGGTGCAGCCTATCACAGTAAGACAGCCATTGGCCTAACAGATTCCTATTCTTCTGCTATAGATTCCTTCTTTAAGGATAATACTCACTATAATCAGCAATCACCAGATAATAGTTTTAGTTACTCCATTCGTACACCTTCGCGCCTCATGGGTAACATTGCATTTGTGATGGGCGATTACGGCGTAATTGCGGGTGACTATGAATACATCAATTTCTCTTCTATTAAGATGAGTAGCACCGGACTTGACAATGACTACGATTTTTCTATTGAGAACCAGACTATAAACACAATTTATCGCGGTACACATCGCGTTCGTGCAGGGCTTGAGTTGCGTATTGCATCTGACTGGCGAGTGAGAGCCGGTGCAGGATACCGACAAAGCCCGTTTGTAAACGGTGTTAACGAAAACTCTGCGTTGTATTCATTTAGTCTTGGTAGTGGGTACAGACACGACGCATTATCCGTTGATCTTGGATTGGGATACAATATGAATACAGAGAACTACTATCTCTACAATTCTCAATTAGTTGATCCGGCATCTTTAGCCATCAATAAAGTTTCGTTGACACTCGGAATGGGGTGGAGGTTTGATTGATCTGTGATGGATATATTTAAACCATTAGCAATCAATAAAGACCTACCAAATCTTCTGTTTTGAATGAATGTGATATTGGGGAAAATATCGGACTATTCATGAAATTAAAATGGTATGATCCCGGATTGTAAATTGAATTTTCATAAAAGCTAGAGTTGATTATATGTAAAATAAAAAGGCCATCCTTCCAGATGGCCTTAACTTATAATTCATTTGCAGATTATTCGGCGGCATCTTCATCTTTTTTCTTTCTCGGAGCCCGCTTTGGCTTTGCTTCGGATTCAGAAGTTTCTGTGGCAGTTGCGCTTTCATCTGTGGCGGTTGTATTGACTTCTCCCTTCTTTGTGGCACCACCGCGACGAGTTCGCTTTTTTGCTGGAGCCTTCGCGATATCTTTACCATAAATGGTGTTAAAGTCAACGAGTTCAATCAGGCAAGTATCAGCGTTATCACCGAGCCTATAACCAGTGCGTATAATGCGTACATATCCTCCTGGGCGACCGGCAATTTTGGGGGCTACACCGCGGAATAATTCTGTAACGGCTTCCTTATTTTTCAAGTAGCTGAATACAGTACGGCGATTGTGGGTGCTGTCTGTTTTTGATTTTGTGATCAGCGGTTCAATGTATTTGCGCAAAGCTTTGGCCTTGGCAACAGTAGTGTTTATACGCTTATGTTCGATCAGCGAGCAGGCGAGGTTCGACAACAGCGCGTGGCGATGTTCGGCTCTTCTGCCTAAGTGATTAATGGTTCTTCCGTGTCTCATTTTTCTTCTAAATCTATTAAATCAGTATCCATTCACCGGAACACCATTAGTCGCGATCCAGTTTGTACTTAGTTACGTTCATTCCAAATTGCAGTCCTTTTCCTTCAACAAGTTCTTCCAGTTCGGTAAGGGACTTCTTACCGAAGTTACGGAATTTCAACAAGTCATTTTTATTGTAGGAAACAAGGTCTCCGAGTGTTTCAATGTCAGCTGCTTTCAAGCAATTCAGGGCACGAACAGAGAGATCCATATCCACCAACTTTGTTTTCAGCAGTTGGCGCATGTGGAGTGAACTCTCATCAAATTCCTCTACTTCCTTCTTCGACTCGGTTTCGAGTGTTATGCGTTCATCACTGAACAGCATGAAGTGGTGAATAAGGATTTTTGCCGCTTCATGAAGAGCGTTTTTGGGGGTGATGCTGCCATCTCCCTGAATTTCAATCACGAGTTTTTCGTAGTCGGTCTTCTGTTCTACGCGGAAGTTCTCTACGTTGTATTTTACGTTTCGGATCGGAGTAAAGATCGAGTCGATAAAGATCGTTCCCATTGGTGCGCTGGAGGATTTATTTTCCTCAGCAGGGCGGTATCCGCGACCTTTTCCAATGGTCATATCAATACGCAACTTCACTTTTGTATCCATATTACAGATCACGAGATCGGGATTCAGCACCTGAAATGCTGTAGTAAAATTGCTGATTTCCCCAGCCTTGAACTGATCTTGACCGCTGATGTTGAGAGTAATTTTCTCGTAATCAGTTCCATCTATCTGGCGTTTGAATCGTACTTGTTTCAGGTTGAGAACCATTTCAGTAACGTCCTCTACAACACCCTTTATCGTGGAAAATTCGTGCTCTACACCTTCAATCTTGATGGAGGTGATGGCAAAACCTTCGAGAGAAGACAAGAGGATTCTGCGAAGGGCATTGCCAATCGTGATTCCAAATCCGGGCTCGAGCGGGCGAAATTCGAAAGCTCCATTAAAGTCGGTGCTTTCTAACATTACGACTTTGTCCGGTTTTACGAAATCAATTATTGCCATGGTGATATTTCTTAGGGTTAAATTATTATTTAGAATACAATTCGACGATGAGTTGTTCTTTGATATTTTCAGGAATCTGGTTTCGCTCAGGGTAGTTCATGAACACCCCTTGCTTATCGCCATCATTCCAATCGAGCCAGTCAAACTTCTTGCGGGTAGCAAGTGAAAGTGTGATGGATTGAAGAGACTTTGATTTTTCGCGCACTGCGATACGGTCTCCCGGACGAAGGGAGTAAGAAGCCACGTTCACCACATTGCCGTTTACGGTAATATGGCTATGTGATACCAACTGGCGGGCAGCCATACGACTGTTAGCAATACCAAGCCGGTAAACAGTGTTATCGAGGCGGGCTTCGCAGAGAGCGAGTAATATTTCGCCGGTAACACCGGTTTTAGCAGAGGCTCTTTTGTAGAGATTTTCAAACTGACGCTCCAAAATTCCGTAGGTATATTTCGCCTTCTGCTTTTCAGTGAGCTGAATGGCATATTCCGATTGTTTTGCACGTCTTTTATTCGGTCCGTGTTGTCCTGGTCCGTAATTACGCTTATCGAGGTTTTTATCGGGGCCGTAAATAGCTTCGCGGAACTTACGGGCAATCTTTGACTTTGGTCCTATATATCTGGCCATTGGGGGTTGGTTGACGGGTTAAATTAGATTCTTCTTGCCTTAGGAGGGCGACAGCCATTGTGCGGCATCGGAGTAGTATCCACGATTTCGGTTACCTCAATACCACTTCCATGAATGGTTCGGATAGCTGACTCGCGGCCTGCCCCAGGGCCTTTTACGTACACCTTTACTTTGCGGAGACCGAGGTCATAAGCTTCGCGGGTGCATTGCTCGGCTGCAAGTTGGGCTGCATAAGGTGTATTTTTCTTTGACCCTTTAAAACCCATCTTTCCGGCAGATGACCAAGAGATCACCTGGCCTGAGCTATTGGTAAGACTGATGATGATGTTATTGAATGTTGACTGCACATGAGCCTCGCCCACCGCTTCAACAACAACATTCTTCTTTTTCTTTTTTTCTACTTTAGCCATGATATGTCTTTAATGGAGGCTATTGATTATTTAGTCACTTTCTTCTTATTGGCCACAGTCTTACGCTTACCCTTACGAGTGCGTGAGTTATTCTTAGTGGACTGTCCACGGACAGGCAACCCTACACGATGGCGAACACCGCGATAGCAACCAATGTCCATCAGGCGTTTTATGCTCATCTGAACTTCGGAGCGGAGGGCACCCTCGACTTTGAGTTCATTGGTGATGAAAGCGCGGATCTTTCCGAGCTCTTCATCATTCCACTCTTGCACTTTCTTATCGAGGTTGATAGCGCCATTCTGTAAAATACGGCGAGCAGTGCTGCGTCCGATTCCATAGATGTAGGTGAGTCCGATTTCGCCTCTTTTGTTACGTGGTAAGTCTATACCTGCAATCCTTGCCATTTTTCTATTATTATTCCCTTAGGGAGTTTTTATCCTTGTCTTTGTTTGAATTTGGGATTCTTTTTGTTGATCACATATAGCTTCCCCTCCCGACGCACTATCTTGCACTCGGCGGAACGCTTTTTAATTGAAGCACGTACTTTCATTGTCGTGTTATTTTAATTATTTATAACGGAAACTAATCCTTCCTTTCGTCAAATCATACGGTGACATTTCCACCTTCACCCTGTCTCCCGGAAGAATGCGGATGTAGTGCATCCTCATCTTGCCGGATATATGGGCAATGATCACGTGTCCATTTTCCAACTCTACCCGAAACATTGCGTTAGACAATGCCTCGATAATGGTTCCATCTAACTCTATGGACGTTTGTTTTGCCATCTTTATATTCTTGCGGCCAGTGCCGTTTCAATCCACTCAAATGTTGATAATACTTCTGCCTTATCCTTCCTCACTACCACGGTGTGCTCAAAGTGAGCGCTGGGCTTCCCATCAGCAGTCTGTATTGTCCATCCATCCCTCAGTTGTTTCACCTTTTTTGTACCGAGGTTGATCATCGGCTCAATAGCGATTACCAAATTGGGCTGCAAAAGTAATCCATGTCCGCGTTTTCCAAAATTTGGAACTTCGGGTGCTTCATGCAGGTTGCTTCCGACACCATGCCCCACCAGTTCTCTTACTACACCATAGCCGTTTGATTCTGCGTGCTGCTGAACCGCATAGGCAATATCCCCAACCCTCTTTCCTGCTACCGCCTGCTCAATTGCAAGGTGGAGGCAGTGCTTCGTTACATCGAGCAGTCGCCGAACCTCCAGGCTGATCTCTCCTACGGCAAATGTGTAGGCCGAGTCTCCCCAGTATCCGTCTTTCAAAACACCGATATCTACCGACACAATATCCCCCTCCTTGAGCGGTATTTTGGTTGGAATACCGTGAACCACCGAATTATTGACGCTTGTACAGATCGCGTTTGGATAACCATTGTATCCAAAGAAACCCGGATATGCCCCCTGGTCGCGAATGAACTCGTCTGCGCGCATATCCAGTTCCAGAGTACTTACCCCGGGCTGGATAAGGCCGGCTAACTCGGCCAGTGTTTTTCCAACAAGTAAAGAACTTTGGCGAATGAGATCAATCTCATCCTCGGTTTTAATAACCGGTTTTTTTTCTTGTGCCACCTCTCAACCAGTGATTCCAGAACTCACAGCCTGTGCGTTTCTACCGCGCATCCGGCCTGATTTCATTAAACCATCATAATGTCTCGAAAGGAGGTAACTTTCTATTTGTTGCAACAAATCGAGGATTACCCCCACTGTAATCAGCAGCGATGTACCGCCGAAAAACTGGGCAAATTGTTGAGTCTTTGAAAGGCCGGAAATCATAATAACAGCCGGTAAAATCGCAATAATTCCGACAAAAATACCTCCGGGAAGTGTGATATTGGAGAGTACGCGGTCAATAAACTCAGCAGTATCTTTTCCTGGCTTCACGCCGGGAACAAAATTACCGTTCCGCTTCAGGTCATCGGCAATCTGATTCGGATTGGTAACGATGGCAGTGTAGAAGAAGGTGAAAATAATGATCATTGAGAACAAGAGGATATTATATCCCCAGCCCTGTATATTTGATAAACTGGCAATGACGGGGCTGTCGCGAAGTGACTCGATATTCTGCAGATATAGCGGGGCAAACATAATGGCCTGGGCAAAAATGATAGGCATTACACCTGCAGAATTCACTTTCAGTGGGATAAAACTGCGTGCCCCATCACCGGAAGGCAAATGCCCCCCACCTGAATTATGGCGAGCCATCTGAACGGGAATACGTCTTACAGCCTGTACCACAGCCACACAAAGACCGATAATCACAATAAGGGTAGCAAACTCAATCAAGAAGAAAAATGCGGTTTGGGAAGAAGCTTCTGAGCTGAATCCATTCGGAATATCAGAGATGATACCGATCATGATAATCAGTGAAACACCATTTCCAATACCTTTTTCAGTGATTCTCTCGCCAAGCCACATAATAAACAATGTGGAACAGGTAAGGATAATCACTGCACCCGCAAGCCAGAAAGGTGTCTGCGGATGTGCTTCTCTTGGAATATACTGGGTAATATAACCAGGTGCCTGAACAAGCCCAATAGCAATAGTCAGAAAACGAGTCCACTGATTGATTCTCTTTCGTCCGCTTTCTCCTTCGCGCTGCATCTTCTGAACAGTAGGAACGGCCAGCCCAAGCAACTGAATAATGATTGATGCAGAAATATAGGGCATTACACCGAGGGCAAAAATTGCTGCGCGGTTAAACGCTCCTCCCGTAAAGAGTCCGAGGAATCCAGCCAATCCGCCAACGTTCCCCGATTGCAACTGAGCGGAGTCAACACCGGGAATCACAATAAAAGAGCCGATACGGTAAACCAGCAAGAGAAGAAGGGTATAACCGATTCTCTTCCTGAGATCTTCGTGATTCCAGATATTTTTAATTTTCTGAATAAATCCCTTCATTGGAGTAATTATATCGTAGTTACTGTTCCGCCGAGTTTTTCAATAGCTGCTTTTGCAGAAGCTGAGAAGCCGTGGGCAGTAACATTTACCTTTCCTTTCAGTTCTCCACGTCCGAGAATCTTCACCAAATCATTCTTACCACAGATTCCCTTTTCGATGAGTACCGCGTGGGTAATTTCGCCAAGGCTGTATTTTTCAATCAATTGCTGCAGAGAATCCAGGTTGATCCCCTTGTACTCCACGCGGTTGATATTTTTAAATCCGAATTTCGGCAAACGGCGCTGAAGGGGCATTTGACCACCTTCAAAACCAATCTTGCGTTTGTTACCAGAGCGCTGACCGGCACCTTTATGCCCGCGTGTGGAAGTACCCCCGTGACCGGAGCCTTCTCCGCGACCAATGCGCTTGCGGTTTTTAACCGAGCCTTCTGCAGGTGTAAGTGTATTGAGTTTCATGCTTTCGTCCTGTTAGTCTTTTCTTATTTGTACTCCACTTTGAGGAGGTGCCGCACTGTGCGAATCATACCTTCAATGTTCGGGGAAATTTCCTTCTCCACAGGTATGTTCAATTTTTTGATGCCGAGTGCCTCGATCGTTGCCTTCTGCCGTTTTGGCTGATCAATTGCGCTGCGAACCTGAGTTATAACAACTTTTGCCATAATGATCGAGATTATCCGTTGTAAAGTTTTTCGAGAGTGATTCCACGAGTACGGGCAACCTCCAGTGGATTCCTAAGTTTTACCAGCGCATCCAACGTTGCTTTCACTACGTTGTGGGGGTTGGAAGAACCTTTTGATTTAGCGAGTACGTCGGTTACACCGGCAGATTCAAGCACAGCGCGCATTGCGCCGCCGGCGATTACACCGGTACCGTGTGAGGCAGGCTTGATAAAAACACGGGCACCACCAAACTTTCCGTCCTGTTCGTGGGGAATGGTTCCCTTGCGAATAGGTACCTGTATCAAATTTTTCTTTGCGTCTTCGATGGCTTTGGTAACAGCTTCAGAAACTTCTTTTGATTTTCCGAGGCCATGGCCAACAATTCCGTTTTCATTGCCTACCACAACAATGGCTGCAAATCCGAACGTACGCCCACCTTTGGTCACTTTGGTAACCCTGTTTACGGCGACCAAACGGTCTTTTAATTCTGTTTCGCTGGAGCGAATTGGTCTAATGTCTGCCATTTCTTCGATTAGAATTTAAGGCCGGCCTCGCGGGCTGCTTCGGCCAGAGATTTAACACGTCCATGATATAGGTATCCTCCGCGGTCAAATACCACTTCGTCAATACCCGCTGCTTTTGCACGTTCGGCAATACTTTTGCCGACAAGACGGGCTTGATCAAGTTTAGCCACATTCTGCCCTTCCCTGATAACCAGCGATGAGGCAGAGGCAAGGGTAACCCCTTTACTGTCATCAACGATCTGTGCATAGATCTGCTTGTTGCTGCGAAAGACCGATAAACGGGGTCTTTCCGCAGTCCCCTTAACACTGGCCCTGATACGGGTGCGTATTTTTGCTCTACGAGCTTCTTTACTGAATGCCATTTGTACTTCTGATTATTTTGCTGCTGATTTACCTGCTTTTTTCCGAACAAATTCACCAGCGTAACGAACACCTTTTCCTTTGTATGGTTCTGGCGAGCGCAGTGACCGGATCTTCGCAGCTACCTGCCCGATAAGTTGCTTGTCATACGACTCAAGCGTGATCACAGGATTTTCTCCTTTTTCAGCTTTTGCAGAAACCTTGATCTCCTTAGGCAATTCGAAAACGATCGGGTGGCTGAACCCAAGCGTCATTTCGAGTTGCTGGCCGGCAGTTTTGGCGCGGTAACCTACCCCGATCATCACCAGATCACGCTTCCAGCCATTGCTAACACCTTCAACCATATTACTGATCAGTGCGCGGTAAAGGCCATGCTTCGCACGGATTTCTTTCAGGTCACTGTTGCGGGTGAGTGTGATTTCCCCCTGACCAATACCAACAGCAACAGAAGGATCAATATCTTGAGTCAACTCCCCTTTGGGGCCTTTCACTTTGATCGTGTTACCAGACATGGTAACTTCCACGCCCTTCGCGATTGTAATCGGTGCTTTTCCTATCCTCGACATGGGTCAAAAATTTTTCTGATTCTTAATAAACGTAACACAATACTTCTCCACCTACATTTTCTTTGCGAGCTGTTTTTTCTGTCATAACTCCTTTTGAAGTTGACAACACAGCTATTCCCAAGCCATTGAGCACACGAGGCAATTCTTCGGCACCTGTATATTTGCGATGACCGGGAGAAGAAATCCGTTCAATGCGTGAAATTGCAGGCAGTTTGGTTTTCAGATTGTATTTCAATGCAATCTTGATAGTACCGGGCTTTCCATCTTCAAATTTGTAATTGAGAATGAAGCCTGACTCATGGAGAATACGGGTGATTTCCTTTTTGAGATTGGAGGCGGGAATTTCAACCACTTTGTGGCGAGCGGTCTGCGCATTTCTGATCCTTGTAAGGTAATCTGCTATTGGGTCGGTAAACATTGTTACTTTCTTTTCTTATGTTATACTAATTACCAGCTTGCTTTCTTAACTCCCGGAATACGTCCGTCAAGAGCCAGTTCACGGAACTGGTTACGGCAGAGGCCAAACTGGCGCATATAACCTCTGGGACGGCCTGTAAGTGTGCATCGGTTATGAACACGCACCTTGCTGCTGTTTCGGGGAAGTTTTTGAAGAGCATCCCAGTCGCCGGCGGCTTTGAGTTCTTCGCGCTTCTTAGCGTATTTCTCTACGAGCTTAATCCTTTTGCGCTCGCGGGCTTTCATTGATTCCTTAGCCATGTTTCTCTTTTCCTGTTTTTGTTATTTAACGAAAGGAAATCCAAATGCTTCCAGAAGGGCTTTTGCCTCTTCGTTTGTTTTCGCGGAGGTGACCACGGTAATATCCATACCATTGATCGCTTTGATTTTATCGAGGTCAATCTCCGGAAAAATGATCTGTTCTTGTACACCGAAGGTGAAGTTGCCCCGGCCGTCAAACCCTGATGATTTTACACCGCGAAAGTCACGGGTACGAGGCAACGCAACCGCTATCAGGCGATCGAGGAACTCATACATCTGATCACCGCGCAATGTAACCCGCGCACCAATGGGCACACCTTTACGGAGTTTGAAGTTCGAGATATCTTTTGTGGCAATGGTCGGGACTGCCTTCTGACCGGCAATTAACGTCATTTCATCCACAGCGGCATCTACCAGTTTCTTATCAGAGGTAGCTTTACCAAGTCCCTGGTTCAGACATATCTTAGTGATCTTAGGAACCTGCATGGTTGATTTGTATTCAAAACGCTTATGCAGAGCCGGAACGATTTCGCTTGAATACTTGCTTCTGAGGCGTGGGGTATAGCTCATTTCAGTGTCTCCTTCGATTTTTTGGAATAACGCTCTAATTTACCTTCCGCATTTTTCCTGCGGCCAATACGAGTTGCATTTCCTTTGTTATCTACGATCATCACATTGCTAATATGAATGCCGGCCTCTTTTTTCTCAATACCTCCCTGCGGATTATTTGCAGAGGGTTTACGGTGTTTGGTGACCATATTAACACCTTCTACGATCACACGATCCTTATCGCGATCCACCTCGATCACACGCCTCGGCTTATTGTCCTTGTGATCGCCCGAAATAATGACGACCATATCATCTTTTTTTATTTTTATTCGCTTAAACATCGTTCAAGTTGTTTGTCGTTATTTAGATAACCTCCGGTGCGAGAGAAATAATTTTCATATAGTCCTTTTCGCGCAATTCGCGGGCAACAGGGCCGAAAATACGGGTTCCTCGCAATTCGCCTTGGTTGTTCAGTAATACTACTGCATTGTCGTCGAAACGAATATAACTCCCATCGTTGCGGCGTACTTCCTTTTTGGTGCGTACGATCACCGCTTTCGAGACGGCTCCTTTTTTCACGTTGCCGCTCGGCAGTGCGTCCTTCACTGTGACCACGATCTGATCACCCAGTGAAGCGTAGCGGCGGCGTGTTCCACCCAATACACGGATCACAAGCACTTCGCGTGCTCCGCTATTGTCTGCTACTTTCAATCGGGACTCGTTCTGTATCATAACTCAAATCTTTTTTGGGGCCTGTTACTTCGCCTTTTCAATAATCTCCACCATTCTCCAGCGCTTTAATTTGCTGAGTGGGCGTGTTTCCATAATGCGCACGGTATCGCCAATTCCACACTCTTCTTTTTCATCGTGCGCCATAAATTTTTTCGTGTGCTTCACGAATTTTCCGTACTTAGGGTGCATCACCTTTGTCTCCACTGTAACGACAATAGACTTATTCATCTTATTCGAGGTGACAATACCAGTGCGCTCTTTGCGAAGATTCCTTTCCATCGCCATTGCTTATTTACTATTATTATTTCTTGAATTAAGCTCGGTCAGCATCTTTGCAATGTTCCTTCGTGTATGGCGAAGAATCATTGGATTTTCGCTTCCGGCAATGGTGTGGCTGAACTTCATTTTAGCCAGCGATGCCTGCGACACCTTGATCTGTTCAAGGAGATCGCTTTCCGACATTTTCTTTATTTCTTCAGCTTTCATGGCTGTATTAATTATTCTGTGTAATCGGGACGAACAATGAATTTAGTGCGGCAGGGAAGTTTTTGCGCGGCGAGTCGGAGTGCTTCTTCGGCGGTAGCCAGAGGAACACCTTCTGCTTCAAACAGGATACGTCCTGGCTTTATCACTGCGACCCAATGATCGGGAGCCCCTTTACCCTTACCCATCCTTACTTCTGCCGGTTTGGTAGTGATTGGTTTGTCGGGGAAAATACGAATCCAGACCTTACCCTCTCTTTTCATAAAGCGGGTTAGCGCAACCCTGGCAGCTTCTAACTGGCGGGAAGTGATAAATCCTTCGTCGAGTGTCTTGATAGCAAAACTTCCAAAGGCCAGTTCGGCTCCGCGAGTTGCGTTGCCTTTGATCTTCCCCTTTTGCTGCTTTCTGTATTTCGTCCGTTTCGGTTGTAACATGATGAAAACGTTCTAAAATTCCTTTATTAAATATTATCCTCGGCGCTCTCTTGAACCTCCCCGGCGATCTCCTCCACCAGAGCGGCGTTCCGGTCTTTCCCGACGCTCACCACCACCTTTGGTCTGCGCAGCCTGCGCAAAATTCGGAGCCAGATCGCGCTTTCCGTAAACTTCTCCGCGGCATATCCACACTTTCACTCCTATCCGGCCATAGCTGGTATGAGCCTCTGCGGTGTGATAGTCAATATCTGCGCGTAATGTGTGTAAGGGAGTACGCCCCTCTTTGTAGGTCTCTGTGCGAGCGATCTCTGCACCGTTCACACGGCCTCCGATGGTTACTTTGATACCATCTGCACCCATTCTCATCGCACTTGCCATAGCCATTTTTGTTGCGCGGCGGAAAGAGATACGACCTTCAATCTGGCGGCAGATACCATCGGCCACGAGGCGGGCATCTACTTCAGGACGTTTGATTTCGTATATATTGATCTGCACATCCTTTCCTGTAAGCTTTTTCAACTCTTCTTTCAACTTGTCCACTTCCGATCCGGCTTTTCCAATAATGACCCCTGGACGAGCCGTATTGATAGTAATGGTCACAAGTTTCAAGGTACGTTCAATGACGATTTTTGAAACCGAGGCCTTTTTCAGACGAGCGGTCAGGTATTTCCGAATCTTATCATCTTCCAGAATTTTATCGGCGTAATTTTTTCCACCGTACCAGTTGCTGTCCCATCCTTTGATGAAGCCAAGGCGAAGACCTATCGGGTTACATTTTTGTCCCATGCTGACGTTCCTTGAATTTTATTTTTTATCCAATATAATGGTTACGTGATTGCTGCGCTTCTTGATGCGGTGCGCCCGACCCTGAGGAGCGGGACTGATCCGCTTCATTATGCGGGCACTGTCAACTTTGATATCTTTCACAACTACATTAGCAGAGGTGATATCTTCGCCGGTATTTTTTGCCTGCCAGTTACTGATCGCAGAGCGAAGCAATTTTTCCAGCGGAAGTGCAGAATGCTTGCGGGTGAACTTCAGTATATTCAGTGCAGCTACCACTTCTTTACCGCGGATAATATCCGCCACCAATCGCATTTTGCGGGGTGAAGTAGGATGATTATTCAATTTGGCGAAAGATTCGTTTTTGCGAGCTTCTTTCAGTCTGTCTGCCATTTCTTTTTTACGGGCTCCCATTGTCTTTTCTTTTTAATTAGGGATTATTTGCCTTCTTTCCTGTTACCTGAGTGACCGCGGAAACTGCGCGTGGGAGAAAATTCACCCAGCTTGTGACCTACCATGTTCTCAGTTACAAAGACCGGTATAAACTGTTTTCCGTTGTGAACCGCTATAGTGAGTCCTACAAAATCCGGAGTAATCGTAGAAGCACGGCTCCAGGTTTTGATGACATTTTTCTTGCCACTCGCCTGAGCATCATCCACCTTCTTCTGAAGGCTGATATGAATAAACGGAGGTTTTTTAAGCGACCTTGCCATGACTTATTTTATTTCTTTCTGCGTTCGATAATGAATTTCGTTGACTGCTTTTTTGGATGGCGTGTTTTGTATCCTTTGGAAGGTGTTCCCTTGCGCGAGCGCGGGTGTCCTCCGGACTGCCGCCCTTCTCCACCGCCCATTGGGTGATCTACCGGGTTCATGGCGACACCACGTACTCTTGGTCGGCGACCAAGCCAGCGGCTACGACCAGCTTTGCCTGAGCGTACCAAATTGTTTTCTGCGTTGCTCACACTTCCGATGGTAGCGATGCAGTTAGCAAGTATCTTACGTGTTTCTCCTGAAGGCAGTGTGATTACCGCATACGATCCATCACGCGCACTCAACTGTGCATAGCTTCCAGCGCTTCGTGCCAGCGATCCACCTTTACCCGGCTTCATCTCAATATTGTGAATCACCGTACCGAGTGGAATATCTTTCAGAAAAAGTGCATTTCCAAGTTCAGGAGCAGCTTTACTTCCGCTCATAATACTTTGACCTACCTGAATTCCCTGCGGAGCGATGATGTAACGCTTTTCGGCATCAGCATACTCCACAAGTGCGATACGCGCCGTACGGTTTGGGTCATATTCAACGGTGAGAACTTTGGCAACTACATCGTGCTTGTCGCGTTTAAAATCCACGA
>JADLBA010000269.1 GCA_020848015.1 Crocinitomicaceae bacterium
CAAAGACAGTTCCACCAAAAGAGAAGAACTGTTTACAGTTAAAGAAGTTATCAGCCCTGAGTTAATTCGTTTGAGCAACGACTTAACGATAAAACTAATCGGCATCAAAGAAGACCCAATAATCAACGGTCAAGCAACAAAATTCCTCATAGACAAAACAAAAGGCAAAAGAGTTTTTCTGAAATACGACACAGTGAAACACGACAATAAAAACAATTTGCTTTGCTATCTATACTTAGAAAACAAAACCTTCATCAATGCTCACTTAATCAAAAACGGTTTGGTGCAAGTGGACAGCGACATGGATTTCAAATACAAACAAAAATTTCAAAACTTATTTCACGAAGCACATGCCCAAACCAGTAACTAAACGCTTTTCAAAAGAATTTGGCAAGAAAGAGAAAGTTCTCAATTATGCAACTCAAACTTATCAGTTATCACGACCAAACAAGGTTGGTGCAGTAATAGCTCTCATTCGTGAATGCCAGCCGAAAACTTTTGAGCAGTGGGAGAAATGGTATTTTGAAAATGCCAACACTCATGGCAAGACACCGACCAAAATCACGAAAGAAAGTTTAGAAGAACTTGGCAAAAGATTGTTCGTGAAAATCAAAGAAATTGTAATCCCCGAATGGACAGAGGCGTTTAACCAACTGACTTTGCAAGATTGCGTTGATTAAATTTTTAATCTCACCATCAACAGGACTAATGACGGTTTCATTCGTGAGAAATCTGTAATTGAAGACAATCTTGCAAAAGAATTTCCAAATGTAAAATTTGAAGAAAGCGACCCCGAACTTGACCATGCAGGCGACATTGACTATCTCGGTTGGGTTGGTAAAAAAGCGTTTGGCATTCAAATCAAACCAGTGACAGCGAAAGCCAATTTTGGCAATTACTCTGCGACTGAGAGAATGAAAGCAAGTTTTTCGGACTTCACTAAAAAATTCGGTGGACAGGTATTCGTAGTTTTTAGCATTGACGACAAGATTAAAAACGAAGATATATTCGGACTGATTGCTACTGAAATTAAACGATTGACCTAAAATGAAAAGAGAGCAACATGCCGGTAACAGATAAGGTTTCGTCGCACCGGAACGACGCACGATGAAACCGGTGTTGCACGGAACCATGCCATCTATCCCGGTTTTTCCATTATGGGTTTTTCGTTGAATTGTTTGTCTCCGGCGGAGAATATGTTTTCTGAAGTTTTCATTTTTTATCTCCTGTTTTAGAAAAAGGAGATGTTCAATCCGTAACCCGATAACCATATTACGTATTATGAACTTTTAAATTATCGAGCAGTGCTTTGGACGACTTAACAATAGGCTCTGTATTCCATTGATCGCCAATTTTCACTTTTTTTTATTACATACAGATAAATCATAAAATCTTTTACAGAATATCTTTTGAGTTGCATTTGCTTTTTTAATAGATTATAGATTTGGTAATACCATTAGAGTGCAATATGATTAATAAACATCCAGCCTTTTAATGCATCTTCGTTTTGCATATAGGTTCTATCGGCGAGTAAAATATTCTTAATTCCATCAAACATTACTTCAATCTGATTTCTGCTTTTATAGGATGTATAAATACGTTGCAAGCCCAATCACTCTTTTTCGCAGCATCTCATTATTTCTTTGAAAAAGAGCACCGTTTTAATCGAGATAATAACCGGTTTGATCCCTGTTTTTTATCATACCATCGGCACTGATAGCAATTCATCGCTTCAAACCGAAACCTTTCCGCTTTGATTTCGATTAAAGCACACGCCTGTTTCCAGCATCTAACCGAATCAAATCAGGCGGTTTAAGGACAATGAAAACATTTCTGACTTCTTTGCTAATCACTGTCGGTACATTAGCTTCCTCTCACTTTTTCGGGCAGAACTTTGTCCCGAATTATTGCCCTTCCGATCGTATCACGGATAGTCTGATTATGCACGATCCACGCTGGCAGAGAAGTTTTTTCTATATGGAGCAGGCAATTCAACACGCTAATTCCATTCCAGAAGGAGAAAGGTCTGAAACGGTTTACACACTCCCCGTCGTAGTTCACGTGATCCACAAGGGTGAGCCTTATGGACAGGGCACCAATATTACCGATGAACAAATCATGTCCGCAATTACAGCGATCAATAACGATTACCGACATATTGCGGGCACTAACGGCGATGGAGACGGGCCTGATGTTGGTATTGAATTCTGCCTCGCTAGTCGCGATCCAAACGGAAACCCTACCACAGGAATTGTAAGGATAAATGGCAGTTCAGTGACTAACTATGCAACACAGGGTATCAAAGCTTCTGGCACTGCAGGAGCAGATGAACTGGCGGTGAAATCTCTCAGTACATGGCCTCGAGCTTCTTATCTGAATATCTGGATTGTAAATGAAATTGAAAATAACGATGGTGGAAGTGGAATTCAGGGATACGCATATTTTCCAGTGAATAATCCTGTTGACGGTATCGTTATTCTTTATAATGCATTTGGGACAAGCGGAAACCTGAAATCCTATACTAATATGAACCGCACGTTCACACACGAAGCGGGGCACTATCTGGGACTGTATCATACCTTTTACAATACTTCTGCCTGTGGTGCTGAATCAAGTTGCGGCACACAAGGCGATAAGGTTTGCGATACTCCGGTTACTACATTGAATACTCAATGTTCGCTGCCTGCGTGCGGATTTACCCAGCAGGTAGAAAACTTTATGGACTATACCTCGCAAACCTGCCAGAATAGGTTTACAGAGGGTCAGAAAGTGCGTATGCGCACTACACTTGAAACACAGCGCACCAGTATGCTTTCATCAATGGGTTGTGTTCCGGTGAACACTCGAGATGCAGGAATTTCAGCAGTGCTTTCCCCGAACGGCACCAGTTGTACAACAACCTACCAGCCGTCAGTAACCCTTTCGAACTATGGAAGTGCTACCCTTACTTCTGTAACGATCAAATACAATATTGATGGCACCGGATCTTCGAGCTTTAGCTGGACAGGCAATCTCGTGTCAGGAAGCTCTGTAAATGTGACGCTGCCAGATGTTACTACCTCTCTCGGAAGTCATACTTTATATGTTTGGACGGAAAATCCGAACGGCCAAAGCGATCAGAATTCTTCCAACGATCAATCGTCCACTACATTCACTGTAACTACCGGTTCTACTCTTACGCTCGATGTTTCTCTCGATTATTTTGGCGTAGAAAATACCTGGCAGATCAAAGACAGCAATGGCAATGTAATAGACTACGGCGGCCCCTACAA
>JADLBA010000270.1 GCA_020848015.1 Crocinitomicaceae bacterium
AGGGTTAGAATATCCACCGGTGAATGACACGGGCTCCATCCCGTCGCAATATGCACCGATATTGTTGTCTTTGACCGTATCAATACACGACTCAATAATTTCCACCAACTGAATATTGAATCCCTGACAGCCGCTTTCATCTTCAACCGTTACCCGGTAGTGTCCGGCGGTATTTCCATTGATGGTTAAGCATTGCTGATCGGTTGCACTTCCCTGTGGAATAGAACCGGGATAGCCGGGATAAACATCCCACGAATAACTGGCCCATTGTTCTACGGTGCATATCTGAGCAGTAGTTCCGGGACAAATTACGATAGGTTCGTTATGGCTCTCGAGCTCTGGAATAAAATAAGAAGAAGCATCAACAGTAACGGATGCAGTAGAAGCGCAGCCATCGAGGTAACCTGTGACGGTAATAGTACCGCCGTGATCTATAGTGCAGGCTTGCATATCGCATCCGGTACTCCAATTGTATTCATCAAATCCGGGGCTGGCAGTGAGGATAGTTTCACCACCCGCACACATGGTGAGAGTACCATTAATCGCTATTGGCTGAACTTGTATATTCTGTACAAAGAATAAATAGGTCAGCGTACTACTCGCAGCAGGATTTCCATTGTCAGTAGCGGTGATTGTGACTGTGTTTGCCCCCAGATTATTCGCACTAGCAGTAAACGTGGCATTCAGCGAGGCAATATTTCCGCTCGTAGCAGATGCCGTAAGACCGGTCCCGGATTGCTGGTAATTAATGCTGGTAACCTGACCGCTTTCTGGACTGAGAAACTGCATTCCCAGATTGTAAACATCCCCGATACATAGAAAGATTGTATCGCAGGGTACAGAGACTGTTGCCAATGGTTTTTGGTTAGCTGCGATGTTGCAGACATTGAAATCAAAAACTTTATTATCGAGCCAGTTGATGCCGTCCTGCTGGTTATTACTTTGCCCGTAGGGACCATTGTACGTAGCATTTGGAAGGTTGAAACGACCAAACTGTATATGTGCCGACCCTGATACACGGTCTGCCCCAACATTGGCGGGCGTTGGGCCGGCAAAACCACCGCTGCCCCCAATATCACCATGTGCCCACTGCATATCTTTATAGCAGAACTGTACATTTTTGTCTCCTGGTATTACATCTGATCCAGGAGCAGTAAGGATCATCTGGAAGGTATTTGTTTTGTCTCCGTGGTTGGCCCAATGTCCTACATTGAGATAATTGATGTAAAAAGCATCGCTCGTCACTTTGTATTTGATCAATCCTGTCTGGCGAAAATCAAAGTCGGCCCAAAACCCACAGACATGATCATACTGTGGATCATTAGGATTCACAGGATTCGGAAACTCCGATGGAGTCCAGTCAATATACCCGCTGCCAAAGGCAATAGTGCCTTTTGAAGTAAGATAAATCTGGTTGAAATTCTGTCCGTAAAAACAGAAATTAAACGGGAGATTGATCGGCCCTATCCAGCAGTCAACGCCAGCTCCGCCACCGCCGCAATTGGTCCAATCCACTGGGTCTTCTGTAATATAAGTATTGTCCGGTTCAAGCCAGCAATTGCATTCATCGGTCATCATTTTCAGTTGACCCGGAGGAAGTTGTACCTTTCCCTTATTCTCGCGATATAGCTGAACGGTACGCTCTTCACTGTAACGGGGGTCATGTCTGAACAATTCCCAATCCTCCCTGCTCATATACAAAAGACGATCATACGTATATAACTCCTCTTCCGACAGATCAGGACTGTACTTCCAATAATCCTGAGGAGTCATAATCCCCGGATTCTGTTGGGCAAACGTGGATAAGAAAAGAGAGAAAAAAACTACGAGGGCGAAAAAAGGTCTTCTCATTTATTAGATTGTAGAGAGCGTTTCATAAGGTGTTCTGATATAAGCGCAAATATAGAAGGCATTATTCTCTGAACAACTGCAGCGCCCCAGCCTTTTCCATTTTTTGGCCATTGATATCAGTTACAGAAATCAGATAACGATAGCTGCCTGCCGGTGCAATTTCACCGAACGGATTCTCGCCATTCCACACAGCAGAGGTCTCGCTCTTATACATAGTATTTCCCTGTGAATCAAGTACTAATAGACTATTCAACCCTTTAATATTTCTTGATTGCGCAAGAAAATCCACCACATCATTTTTACCGTTCGACCCAGGAGAAAATGAGTTCACTATCACCAGTTTACCCGGACGATAAACACTTATTGATTTTTCGTAAAATTTTGTATTCCCAACTCTATCTGTTACGGAAAGAGCTACTTTATATTCCCCCTCCGCACTAAATGTATGTCTCGGACTGAGATCACTATAAACAGATCCATCACTGATGGTCCATTCAAATGATGCATCCGAATCTGCCGCAGGAATAAAAAACCAGCAGAGATTTTCCCGATCTACGGCAATTTCTTTAAATGATGCAGTTAAAGCTTGGGTAGAAGGCGGTTCGGTAACCGGCGCTGATGGATTATTTCTTTCTGATTTAAAGCTCGATTCCCTTGTATTCTCAAACTCTTTTTCTCCCTCGTGAGAATTTTCGTGATAAGAAATCACTGCCGATGAATTTCCATTCTGTATTGCATCATTCTCTTCCGGTGCGGATTGGACTTCTCCTTCACTTGAAACAAATCTATTGGAAACAACCGGGCTATTTTCTGTTTCATTTGTCACTGCCGCTGAACCAGGACTCTGGGTAATCGCTACCGGCGAAGAGAGGGTGTTGGTTGCCTGATTGAGTAAGGATGCTTTTTCTGAATGTTTTGATGCTGTTGATTCTGCGTTTTGTGAAATGTTTACTGTGTTTTCCTTATTCGACAATAAATATATTCCACCTCCAATGGTACTAACGGCAGCAAGCAATACCGCTACCCATTTCACTATTCCCAGTTTGGCAACAGCTGTAGCCGCGGGCACCCCGCCAACTAGAGGGAGCCGGCTCTCGATACCCACCCACAGATGGTCAGGTACGCCTACCTCTGTTTCTTTCAACTTTGCTGAAAAAAGGTTCTTAATATGTTGATCGGTATTCACCAACGTCTTTTTCTATGTTTTCAAGAGCTTTTTTCAGCCAGCCCTTGGCCTTTAAATACTGTGTTTTTGATGTACTCTCCGAAATACCCATCATTTCGGCAATTTCCTTATGCCCATAACCTTCTATTGCGAAAAGATTGAAGACACTTTTATATCCTGGCGGCATCCTGTCAATCAACTCCATCAACTCTTCTGCCGATAGTCTGTCAAGAGCTGAAATCTCCCCTGCATTCAATTCCTCAGCATAATCAAGATCAGTATGTCCGTTCGTCTTTTTACGACTTCTGAGGAAGGTCAGTGCGGTATTGATCATAATCGTTCTGATCCATCCACCGAGCGAACCGCTTCCCTCCCACTGATAAATTTTTTCAAAAACTTTGATAAATCCTTCCTGCAGCACGTCTTCCGCTTCTTCCCTGTTCTCTGTATAGCGCAGACACACTGCCATCATCTTCCCTGCATAGCAGTCGAAAAGCGCTTTCTGCACTTCACGATTGCCTGAAAGGCAGCCTTTCACCAGTTCGATGTCGGTCATGCGTCATTGTCCTGCTTATGATGAATGGATATGCGACAAAGTTGTACGAGAGCCGCATAATTTTCGGGAACCCGGATTGATCAGCAGTATTTCAATTCGGAAAGTTTAACTTTTCCTATATGAGTAACACTCACCGGAAACCTCAGTGAGGATTTATTAGTTGTTATTTACCTGACAAGGTTTACCACCCCTTCAAATACTTCATATTTAGCATCGCTGAGGCGCTCCAGTTCGATGCGCCACACATAAGCATCCACCTGGGCGTAATATCCACCTCCCTGAACATTTCCTGTCCAGGCGCTTTGCGGGTTATTTGTTTCAAATATCAAGTTTCCCCACCGGTCGTAGATCAGCAGTTTATAATGTTCGGGGTCATATCCATGAACAACAGGTCTGAATTCATCGTTTACGCCATCCTTATTCGGGGTGAAGGTATTCGGAACCCACACCTGAAGAATACTTTGAATGACCATATCGCGACACAGTGTATCACTGCATCCATATAACGTTGAAGACTCTAAGCAAATGGTAAATGTAGCGAGATCAACATCGGGGAAATTAAATGGCAGCGGTGTATGCAGAGTTGATTGCCCGAACGGGCCAAATGTCCAGTGATAAGTATCTCCTCCTTCTGTCAGGTTGATAAATGTCGCTTCGGTATGTAGCACATCCATCGGTTGCGGCTCCCAGGTAAAATCAATTTCCGGATACCCGTGCACCGTGATGGGCGTATCGAGTGTGTCAACCCCTACACATCCATTAGGCCCTGTAATGGTGAGTGTTGGGTAATAAGAACCCAGCGGTGTATATACAATGGAAGTATCGCCGCAATAGTCAACAGTCGTTCCCAGACCAAAATCCCATTGACAATGATCAATCTGCGTGGGATCAGTTAGGTCATAGAAATGAACCTCAAGCGGTGAGCAGCCTTCATCAGCATCTACATCGAATAAAACATCTGGAGTATCGAGTACATTTACTGTTATCGTATCCGCAGCAGGCACTCCGCATCCGTCAGAGGCAAAAGCGTAATAATCTGTTGTAACATCAGGGCAAACCTCCTGTGTGTTCCCCACAGTTCCAACCGGCTGTCCCGAAGCAACGTCATACCATTCGATCACAAGGTTGGCATTTCCTCCCTGTGCCGCTGCTGTCAAATCTATACATACGCCTTCACAGGTCTCATCCATATCAAGACCTCCCTGTGCTTCCACTTCTATCGGAGGATTTAACACAGCAGATACACTCGCAGTATCGCTGCGGCAATTCAGAGAATCTGTTATTACTCCGTACAGTATTGTGTCCTGCACAATGGTAACGGAAAAAGGAGACCCCGTTCCGGCCAGACAGCCTGTCGTATCCGGACAGCTATACCAGTTCATCAGGAGGTTTCCCGATCCGCCCTGTCCCATTCCCGTGAAATTAATCTGATCGTTGTAACAAAATATCTGATCAAAAGGGTTAACCGATAGAGTGATCTCCGGAGATTGCGGAGTTATTAATATATCGAGTTCTTCTATTTCGCAACCGTCAGCATCAATGACAAGAATATCATAGGTGCCACTTTCCAGATCAGTAAACAATGGATTGATCTGCGGCCCGATTTCGGTCTGCTGGCATTGATCACAATAAATAGTGACGTTTTGTGCGCCCGGCTCAACGATCTGCAATTGGCCTGTTATTTCTCCAAAACATACGGGATCCGTCACCACCACATCATCAATATTGTTTTGCGGTAATGAGTTTATCACGATGTCAAGATTGTCGGCTGCTGTATTGCAGCCTTGGCTATCGGTAATTACATAGCCATAAGTTCCTGCGCAGAGCGAAGACTGATTCAAAGATGCGGGGTCAGAAACAGGAGAGCCACTCCAGGTAACTGTATATCCACCATATCCTCCCGATGGAGTAAGAGCGATCGTTCCGTCACAAACATTGAAACAGAGATCCGTTATATAATTTTCCTGAACGATAATATCAGTGCCGGCAAAAACATCAATAGAATCTGACGATACACATCCGTTAGCATCAGTACCTTCTACTTCGTAAATAACATTACCGACGGGAGCTACTGTCACTGTCCCTGTATTGGTAGGTCCTTGTATCGAAGTCAGATCGCTGATCCAGACATACTGCCCTCCTCCTCCGGCACCACTCGCGGTAAGCGTGGTAGTGCCTCCAAAACAAATTTGATCGTCGTCTGCCATAATAACTATTACCGGTAGAGGATGAGTGGTCAGATCCATAGAGTCTGTTGCAGTACACGAAATTCCATTCGCAATAATTGTAGCAGTAAGATTGAATGTTGTATTGACCGGGGCTGTTGTATTATTAGTAATTGTAGCGGTGGGTTGTGCTATGTGATGATTATTGGCAAGCAATGATGCATTGTTCCACAAATAATCAACACCAGGTACTGCGGGCGTTCCAATCACAATCGGCTCTTGGGTACAGGTAAAAAGGTCGGGACCCGCATCAGCGACCGGCACCTGGGTCTCCGAAACTACCCTGCATTCTGCAGGCTGATCGCGTACGCAAGTATTGGCATCCGTTACCTGCCGGATACAATAAGTTCCTGCAACCGATGCGGTAAGATTGTGCGGCGTACTTTGAATGGTGACCGTCGGCTGATCAACTCCATCAATGGTATAAATAATATCCCAAGGAGCAGTACCGGTAAGAGCGATCGGCATCTGTACAGTAGATCCCGTGCAGAAAGCAGCGTTACTGCCCGTCCATTGTGCTGTTGGAAGAGGATTTACAGTAAGTGTCACCGGGGGCGAAGGATTGAGATTGTTGCAGATATCATCTACGATGTTCACCACATTGTAGGTGCCGGCAACTCCGGTAGTATAGACCACCGTTGGCCCCGACTCCCCAGTAAAAGTGGCTACAGGAGGCATAGTTCCGTTTTGGGAAATTCCGAAATCAAAGGGGGCCACCCCGGAAAGTGTAACGGTAAAGCTATAGGTATCCCCAGCACAAATAGACGTACTGGGGCTCAGCGTGGCAGTAGGTGCAGGATTCACGGTTAGGGTGGACGCGGCCGAAGGAGCAGCGCTTACACAACCAGTGTTATCAGTAACACTTGTAATTACATAGTTCCCTGCTTCTGTTGCGCCGAATGTACCATTCGGAGTTAATGAACTCTGATTGGTAAGGTCTGGTGCAGGGTTAGGAAAATCTACATCATAGGTGAACGGAGCTTCGCCCGAAAAGGTCACATCGAAATTGAACGTTTGCCCGGAACATACGGTTCCAGGACTCACAATCACCGCTGTTGGGAGTGGATTGACCCCCAGCGTAACAGTCGGTGAAGGCGCAGCGCTGATACATCCGTTATTATCAGTAACTGTATCTACATTATAACTTCCCGCATCAGATGCATTGTATGTTGCAGAACTTCCTGAGGAAATAAGCCCTGTCTCTGTACCGGAAGGTGACACTATAGAATAGTCAAATGGCGCTGCTCCTGTAAAAGAAACAGTAAAATTGTGAGTCTGACCTGAACAAATCTCCGCACTCTGACTGAGAGTTGCAGTTGGCAATGGGTTCACCGTTACAGAATAACATACATTTCCGTTATACGTTGTAGAACAGGTAGTGGCATCTGATACAGATGTAATGCAGTAATTGGTTGTTGCATTCGGACATACGTTGTAAACAAATGGCGAGTTCACTATTGCAAGTGAAGGTTGAGCTACTCCGTTAGCAGTATAATTCACTGTCCATGGCCCCGTTCCGGTCAGCGTAAATGTCAGGTCCACACAGGTTCCAATACATGTAGATGCTGGGCCTGAAATAGCGGCTGTTGGCAATGGATTCACAGTAAGAGTAGCAGGAGCAGACGACCCTGCACTCACACATCCATTATTATCAGTGATGGTAGAAATCGCATAATCCCCTGCGGCAGATGCAGTAAATGTTGTGTTGAGTGAGGGCGACGTGAGTCCGTTTTGATCATTTGAACCAGGCCCATCAACTGAAAAACTTGTGATAGGAGCTTCCCCCGTAAATGTCACATTAAATGTTGATGACTGACCTGAACATATCGCCGAAGGTTGGGCAACTACAGCCGTAGGCAAAGGATTTACAGTCAATGTTACTATGGCCGATGAACCCGAACTCACACACCCGTTATTATCCGTCACAGTAGTAATTGAATAATTACCTTGCGCAGTAGCAGCAAACGGTGCCAGATTGGTAGAAGGCCCTCCGTTCACTGATCCTCCAGGAGTGCTGACAGCATAGGTCCACGGAGAATATCCTGTGAAACTGATGATAAAGTTGTGGCTTGAGCCTGTACAAACTTCCGCATTCGCATCAAATGATGCGGTTGGCAGAGGGTTCACAGTTATGGTATGGCAAGCGTTATTGTTATAGGTTGTCGAACAGGTATTGGCATCTGTAACTGACGTAATGCAATAAATTGTTGTTGAGTTCGGACAGGCATTTAATAGATAGGGTGAAGTATTGACTACAACTGCCGGTTGAGGGGTTCCGCCGGCGGTATAGTTCACTGTCCATGGACCTGTTCCGGTCAGCGTAAGCGTCAGATCTACACAGGTTCCAATACAGGTTGATGCAGGACCGGTAATGACCGCCGTTGGCAACGGGTTCACCGTAAGGGTAACAGGAGCCGATGGCCCTGCGCTTATGCATCCGTTATTGTCAGTGATTGTAGAAATAGAATAATCACCGGAGTCTCCTGCGCTGAAAGTGGTGTTCAGTGAACTGGAAGTCGGAGACTGATCCGTCACCGGGCCATCAACTGTGTAACTGATATTGGGAGCTTCCCCCGTAAATGTCACGTTGAATGTGGCTGTCTGACCAACACAGATCGGAGCGGGTTGAGCGATCACCGCAGTTGGCAATGGATTCACTGTAAGAGTTTCCGGCGCGGAGGAACCAGAACTTATACATCCATTTCCATCTGTCACTGTACTGATAGAGTAACTACCCTGAGTGTTTGCAGAAAAAGTACCTGGGCTGGCATTTGCAGTTTCATTCTGTGTACCTCCGCCCGGCAGGCTCACCGTATAATTCCACGGTGATGCCCCGGTGAATGTAACCGTGAAGTTGTGTGATAACCCTGTACACACTTCTGTGCCCGCACTCAAGGTAGCAGTCGGCAATTGGTTTACTGTTACCGTATGGCAGACATTATTATATGTCGTGGAGCAGGTATTGGCATCAGTAACCGAAGTGATACAATACGCAGTAGTTGTAACTGGACAGACATTCAATAAATAAGGTGATGCGTTGACAACCAGTGCCGCCTGAGCCACGCCGTTAGCAGTGTAATTTACAGTCCATGGCCCAGTGCCGGTCAATGTAAGGGTAATATCTACACAGACTCCTGTACAGGTAGAGGCCGGCCCTGTGATAGCCGCAGTGGGAAGCGGGTTTACTACCACTTGCGCTGAACCACTTCCCGTTCCCGGACAGCTGTTATTGGAAACAGAAACAATTGTATAGGTGCCCGCCACACCAAGAGGCACAGAGTAAGAATTTCCAGAAATATTATTTACTGGAGGCTGATTCACCCCATCAACAGCAAAAGTCAAATTCCATGGGGCTGCCCCGGCAGTAAGATTTACACTCACATTAGCGGTTTGTCCGGCACAGATGCTACCTCCGCCGCTGATAGTTGCAACAGGACTCTCATACCATACCACCGGCTGACCAGGGGCTATATCTACATTGACCGCAGACTGGTTCACGCAGTTGCCATCTCCTGAATCATCTCCCACAATGGAAGAAATGTAGTAAGTCGTACCATATTGTATTTGACCCGGCCCGGCACCAAAGGTGAGTGGACTATCCGAATCTCCGAATATGGCATCATCACAGTCGGTAGCGATAACTGTTCCTAAAGTATTATCTGAAGTAGTGTGAAGTATAAATGCCTGTTGGTCATTACCGTCTTGAAAGCCATCATTGTTCCATATTCCGGCAGCCTGTCCATTTGCACAAATGGAAAGGGGTGTAGGCGACATTGTGCCGGCATCTGTCAATATCGGACAGTCATATTGGGGCAAGTTAACATTGATGGGCGGACAAGCTCCTGCATCATCAATAGTAAAACTAACAGTATTACCGCTGGTGATCGGTGCTGAAGTATAGATATTGCCATTGATCGTTCCACCCAGTGGGGTTATTACAAAAGGAGCTGTTCCCGTCAGCGTAAACTCAACTGTAAAGGCAGTACTGATATTGTTACAGGTTTGTGTGACATTACTTGCTGCAAGCGCGCCATTGACCTGTACCGTCACCTGTGTGCCGGGAGTAATAGTGCATCCTGTCGTGTTAGACTGAACAGAATTTAATGTATAGGTGGTCGTAGCTGTCGGTGAAACACTATAGGTAGTTCCCAATGCGCTATTAAAGGAAATCGTGAGATCAGGGCCATTGCTTACTCCAAGCACCATATCATAAATGCCCGGTGGCGAATTAAACACAAAGCTCAGGTCGGCAGAAGCCCCTGAACATATTCCGGTATTGCCCGAAAATACTACATCGGGCATGGGATTAACCGTAATAGTTGCGCACTGGTTAGAAATGGAAGCCGTACAGCTATTAGCATCAGTTACTGAAGTGATACAATAACTGGAAGTGCCAGTTGGACAAAGGTTCCACACATAAGGCGAAGTATTGACTACCATTGGAGTTTGCGCCACTCCATCTATGGTATAGGTTACGTTCCATGGGGCAGTACCGGTAAGGGTCAGAGTCAGATTTGCACAGCTTCCCGCGCATACGCTGGTGGCACCGTTAAGCGTTGCTCCTGGCAATGGGTTTACAGTAACAGAAAGCGTATTGTTCTGCAGATTAGAGCAGTTGGGGGCATCAGTGTACTGAATATCTGTCACCGAATAAGTCGTGGTAGCCGTTGGATTCAGAGTAATCACTTGTCCGTCTGTCCAAGGATTGGCAGGAGCATTCGGAGCACCGGCAGGATCAGCGGGTGCTGCATTAAAAGTCACATTATAGCTTCCCGCCACGTTCGCTCCTGCAGAAGAGCTCATATCCAACGTAAGGCTCAGGTTAGAACCATTACAGACAGAGCCGGCACTACTCAGAGTTCCGGTAACCAGTGGCCTCACGGTAAATGTCACCTGGCTGTTAGTAGGTGTTACACAAGCGGGAAAATTCTGGTACGCAACAGAGGTTAGCGAATATGTAGTGGTTCCCACCGGTGGATTAACCGTAAATGTACCAAGATCATTGATTGTAGGTGGAACAACTGCTCCGGTACCAGTAACAGTAATCACAAAAGGCTGCCCGTTAGCACCTGTACCATCAAATACAATGGTTGCCGATGAACCTTCACAAAGGGTAGTTACCCCTCCCTGAACGGAGATACTCCCTCCAGGCGGCGGTGTGGTCAGAATTGTTGCACAGGTATTGGCCGTACAATTGGGAATTCCGGTATCAGTTACTGTTACACAGAGATTACCGCTATCCTGTCCGCTAATATCTTGGGTTGAAGAGTTTGCCGGATTATTCCATGCATAGGTGTAATTTCCGGTGCCGCCCACTACTGTAAGATCAATGGCTCCGTCATTTTGGATACAGGTCTCGTCTGTTACTACGGTGGTAAGCTGTTGCAGCGATACCTGCACCGTCAGTGTATCACGGGCATCGCATTGTCCCGGAACACCACTCATTGAAACCTCTATTTCCGTATCTTGAGATATACTGTTCAGGTTTTGAGTGGCCGAAGTTCCTACTATTCCTGGTGTCATGTCACCGCTCACCGGGGTCCACGTATATGCCGCCCCCGACGCACCGCCGCTTGCCGTTACAGGAAGCGAGTTTCCCATACATATTGTCGTATCGTAAACCGATAGGTTGACATTCGGATATACATTCAATGTAATATTGAGATCAGCACTTCCGGGTAGCACACAAGCATCATCCACAGCGTGAAAATGGATATTATGTCCCAGCCCTACTGTGGCAGTATTTGTCTTCATACAAAACTGTCCGCGAGCCGGATTTGTGCCAATTCCTACGGGCTGAAAAACCGGGTTTCCTGCATTCAACACAGCATCCCAGTTAGCGGTAAGGGTAATGCTCCTGAAAACATTTGAATTGGATGCCTCCACCTCAAAGCAAACAGAGTCTCCGGCACAGGCGCTAATTGTGGTCGGATTGGCCAACACTGCCGGCGAATGCAGGTTCTGTACATTTGGGGTGTTAAACACAGTCGTGGTCGAGGCACAATCGCGCATCACAATCGCCATATTCTGGTTGATGACACCAATGGTTTGTCCTCCCGAAACTAATGTGATTTGCACGGTGATAAGAAAATTGCCGACCGATTGCCCCGTGGTATTGACGGTAAGAGCTCCTGTACTGGGATTAACCGAAACTGTCAAGGGATCAGTATATCCAGGAACGTTGATCGGTGCATTAGTAGATGCCCCCGTAGTCAGCGGGGTTATTACGGCAAAAGACGCAGTTACACCGGGCGGGAGATTCAGTGTGATCGGGTTGGAAACGTTGCCTTGGTTACGGCATTCATAAGGGACGGCGAGTGAGGTAACCGTAGGGGAAGTACTGCAAGGGACAACAGAGGTATTGATGGTGGAGGAAATAAAAGCATCGGGTAGTGTACTGAAATCAATATTGTTAAAATAGTTCCAGTCTCCCGAATTCCATATCGCTGTCCAGTCGCAAGTAGGATCCAGAGTTACCGTACCCGTATATACCACCTTATGTGTACCGGGTGTAAGGCCTCCGTTACAAGAACTGTTTGGCAATTCCGTAGCACAGAGATCTGATATTTCGGTAGCGCTGCCGAGCGTAAGGTCAGCAATAAAAGGAATAGAAGAGCAGCCTGCGCTGGGAAAGAAAAAAACAGACTCTGTCGGCAAGGCGGCTGTGGCGCCAAAGCAATCCTTATACATTGTAAAAGTGATCGTGTATTGGTTTCCTCCCGTACACTGCCAGGTAATATTTCCTCCCAATACGTGATTTGCCTTTATGGCGAAACCCGAAAAGAGTAATACAATGAGAATTAGCGCTGGTTTTAACATCTTCATGCGAACTAAAAACTTGACCTAACCAATGCGGTTTATTTCAAAAAACCGCTAATTTAACAAGGTTTTCTTTATTTTTAATAGACACCTACCGACTGTTATTGCCCTCATAATGTGAATTACTTTCCCGAATAGTCTTGTCATAAGCGTCGAAGAGATAGACGATAATAAACCTGAATTGGTGGCATTGGATATGATTTTTCTGTCTAAAACCTTCCATTAAGGCGCTGTTTAGTACTGTTAATCAGCCCGAAATCTACGAAAGCATCTACTGTGGCCGGGCTACTGCGGGCGCAAGACAATAACGGGTGGAACCGGCTCCCTTTGGCTCCGGCTCCCCGTATTAAACAAAACCAGAAAAAACTAAAACAGACTTCGATTAAATGGAAATCTGGTACCGTCTTATGAACATTTATTATTCATGTCTTTTATTGCTAATTCATTATTCTTTACCTTATGGATTCATCAATTCACTTACCTGACCGAAGTGACCACTCAATCATTACCGGTATCCCGGAAAGGAAACTCCGGGGTGGAATCGTAATTGGTATTTCTTGCTCTTCCGCGATTTGCTTTCACTTCCCGTAAGAAGGGCGGGAACACAAAGAGCAGAAATGGCATAATTGAAATCCTGTTAAAGCAAGATGTTTCCACACAATCGCGCATAAATAAAAAGCAAACAAAAATATTTGGTCTGAAATGTCAAAGACATTTTCACCCTCCTAATTATCTGTTAATACTTAATCAAAGACTCCCCACCGGTAACGTCAGATCTGAGCCGCCGGATCTTTTCAATACGTGCAAGCTCCAATTCAATTTCCCAGCTTTGTTGATTATCCAACTCACCTTTTTTCAACGCTGAAAGCAGCTTTCCTGTATCTATCATTTCACGTGTATTGACCTCTTCAGGAAGAGCTTCGCTGAAATCATTGAACATGATTCTGAACAGCACCATATAATATTCCTGCGCCACAACAAAGGCCTGAACAACATTGTGCAGATGATGAAACGAATGGCAATTCATCAGTGCCAGCTTCAATTGGCTGATATGATTTTCATAGGTAGCCAGAAAATCAATGCGGTCTGAGGGGCGCTCAGTCCACTGTACAGGGACAATACCTGTTTCAGGTAATTCTTTACCCGTAAGCACAAACTCGGCGAGCATCAGTTGGGTGATCTGCTGAATCCTTTTTATCAACAGTCTCGGAACAATGTACTTTTGAAGTACTTCATTCTTGTATTCAAAAAGCCTTTCATCTATCCTGCTTCTTACCTCCTCCCTTCCTGCTCCTTCAGGCAGATTAAAAAACTCTGCTGCTCCTGTAACATTCATATATCTAAAACTGTGTATAAGTACTAACTAAATACGACTTCCCTCCCCGACACATGGTCTCCGGGAAAGTCGCTTAACTGAAACTCTCATTTTCAAAATAGGTTTCATTTATGACCTCAAAAGAAACAGGCCACTATTATCAGGTGCCTCACTATCCTTCCTGATATGGCTATTTTAACTGATAATCATTACTCAATCCTCCACCTCAAGCCTACATAACCCATTTGACCAAACACAGGACCCCAAATCATGGAAGCATCGAAATATTGACCCGAAGGATCGTTCGGTGAAATAATTGGATTTCGCTGAATAAACCCCGACAGGTTTTCTCCCCCCACATACACTTCCACCCTGCTGTTAAAATGCCTTGATACTTGCGCATTGAACAACCAGTAACTATTGCTCCAACCCGGCAAACGGTAACTCTCGGGATTCGACCCGGTGAATGGAAGACGCTGTCGCCCCAACCACTTTGCAGTAACGTCGAACATCCATTTCGATCCTTTATCGCTTTCTCTGGTTGAAAATGCCGCGTTGAAAAAGAACCGGTTTGCCGCTACCAACGGCCTCATCAACCGTTGTGAACTATAATCTGTCTTTGTATCTAACCAACGATAAGCGAATCTCAATTCAAGGCGCTTTACAGGTGATACCTGTGCCTCCAATTGAATATTGTTGGAATAACTTTTCCCCCTTAGATTATAAAAACTGATTTCGCCGGCTGTCTCCCAATCAGTGACGATCATATTCACAAAGTCTGTCCGGTAAATATCAGCGCTGATACTGCCATCGCGATGATTCAGCTTGAACTTTCGCGCAAACACAATTCCATAATTCCATGCATCTTCCATATTCAGACCATAAGGCAATCGAACATCAGGGCGCTCAATCTGTAATTTCCTATTGCTTGCAAATAGTCCGACATTATCCATTAATAAATTCGGTGAACGATAGCCTCTGCCCCCGGAAATTTTAATTGAAGTCCTGTCATCAATACTATATCTCACATGAAGCCGCGGTGTGAATAGCCATCCATAACTATTGTGATGATCCATTCTCCCGCCGGTAATGATCATCAGCCTATCGCGATGATTGATGCTGAATTCGGCAAAGGCTCCGGGCACTTTTTCTATTCGATCAAACACCAGTGAATCTAATTGCTCATCATAGTCATCATATACATAGCTCAGACCGGCAGTATATTTTACCATCCTGCCAAGTTGCGATGCAAAAAGTAACTTAACGCGGGCATTCAATTGTTTCCCCTGATAGCTGCGAAGGCCATACTTCCCCGACTGGTTGTGCAGATTGACTGAAACCTGCGATCCGAGACTGCTCCCCTCACTTTTTTCAAAAACATAGCCTGTTTTCGCGACAAGCTCTGCGCGATCCGTTTCTGTATTGACTCCCCAGAGTTGAGATGTCATCCGGTCAGAGGGAGAATAGTTAAACTGCCCGCTCACATTTTCTATATGATGATACGAAACTGTATAATCGCCTCTCAGACCGCCGGGGTCAATAAGCGACCAGTCATTTCGCACTATCACATTTCTGAAAAGCGGGTTATCAAGAAATCCGTCATCATTCATGTCGAATCTTTTCTGCGACATCGCTCCGTGCAGCATCAGTGAAGAACTCCATAGCTTCCCAACGGGCTTTCTCAATACTACATTCGTTTCAGCTCTCCCCTGACTTCCCAAATATGCATTTATAAAAATCCGTTCCTTCATTTCGCGTGATTTATGAGCCACGTTGATCTGCCCGGTAATGCTTTCATATCCGCTGATGACTGACCCCGCACCTTTGGAAATGGAGATTTCCTTTACCCATGAGCCGGGCACATAGCTGAGTCCGTATATAGAAGCCAAACCTCTTACAGAGGGAATATTATCAAACAATATCTGGGTATATCTCCCCTCCAATCCGAGCATTTTTATTTGCCGTGTCCCGGTAATCGCATCAGTAAACGATGCATCAATCGAGGCGTTTGTTTCAAAACTTTCGGAGAGATTACAACAGGCGGCTTTGCACAACTCCTTTTCGCTGAGCACCTGGAATTTTTGTGCGTCGAGAAGATTGATCTCCGTAGATTTGTTTTCGCCCTCAATGACAACGGTAGAAATGTTGTCTGTCGGGTAGAGCGCAATATCCAATGAAAGCTGACCTGTATAGGGAATGGTATCACCTTTATATCCCACATAAGCAAATACAATTTTGTCCGCTCCTTCGGGGACTCGCAGATCGTAGGAACCATCACCGGAAGAATAAACGCCGGCGGAGGTTCCGGGACAAAAAATAAGCGCTCCCTGCAACGGTTCATTGGTAGCCGCGTCGGTAACCTTGCCGGAAACCGTTTGCCCGTGCAGCCATCCCGAAACTCCAATGACCAGGGCTAATAATACCGCTTTCATGGTCAATGATTTTCATGGAGTTCCCTGTAATGACAACAGGAATTTATGCTATCGTACTTTTCATCGGTTGACTTGGAAACAGAGGTATCATGGCCTGCTTCGTTCAACAATACATGAATTTTCTCGATAGAAATTTTCGATGGTACGTACGTGATTTCGAGTGTGTGATGCTCAAGGTCATAGTTCGCATTTCTGACCCCTTTTACATCTACTGCACGTTCGATGCGTGCCTTGCACATTTCGCAAACACCCCCGACCCAAAAAGAGGTAGTGATGGTTTTTTTATCTTGAGAAAAAGCAGTATTGGCTGAAAAAAATAAAACAGCCAATAAAAAAGAAATGAATATTCTGTTCATAAGAGTAATTGTTATAGATGATAAATAGAAAAAAAAACGGCGATGCCGGCAGATTCAATCTATCATGCGTACAATACAAGAGAACAGTTAAGAGTATAGATCGGAATATTCCGGGGTGGCGGAACATTCAGCAAAACATCCGGGTGGTTTTGCAATACTCTTTCTACACCGGAAAATTCAAAATGAGGAACTTTTGCAGGAATAAATTTCTGGAATATCCTCAGCGCAGATGTAAGCCGCTGTTCATCGTCGAGTTGAAAATCAAGTTTTTCATTCGCACAGCAGGAAGGAGATATGTTGCACTGATCATCTTGTTCAGCTTCACAGCAATTAGCTACAGCAGAGAGAAACCCAATATCCTCAAGTTTGTCACAGCAATAATGAAGATGCAAATGCACACCAATGGACATAATTCCATAGATAGCCATCATTCCTATTGCCATCCACTTGCGCATATTGCAAATATACCACCTATATTTTATTAAAGGTTGGAAGTTTAACAGATCCTTATAATCCCAATTCTTTCTTTACCCTATCCATCCTCACCTCTAATTCCTTCACCTGTTCAGTATATGCTCCCGCTCCGCGAAACGGTGCCTTCATAGAAAAGTAAAATTTTATTTTGGGTTCCGTTCCACTGGGTCGTGCATTGATCATTGATCCATCTTCCAACTCAAACTGTAATACATTGGAAGAAGGCAGGTCAATCGCTGTTTCTTCCGCAGTAAAAATATTTCTGCAAACACCCGTTTTAAAATCGCGGATAATTTTCACCTTCGAGCCAGCCAGTTCAGTGGGTGGATTATCTCTCATGCGCACCATCATCGCCTGGATTTGTTTCGACCCATCAAGGCCTTTCATCGTAATTGACAACAATTGCTCATGATAAACACCATAGCGCTGATAGATTTCGAGCATGATACCCCACAAGGAAGTGTTGTTTGATTTTGCCCAGGCCGCCATTTCTCCCATTACTACGGTAGAAATAACACCGTCTTTATCTCTAACAAAATCACCAATGAGACAGCCGAAACTTTCTTCTCCACCACAGATAAACTGGCGCTTTCCCTCCAGCCTTCGTATCACATCGGCCATATACTTGAATCCCGTCAGCGTATCAAAATATTCAACTTTAAAAGAACGTGCGATATCAGCCACCAACTCAGAAGTAACAACTGTTTTGACCACAAACTGATTTCCTGTCAAAAGTCCCTTTTCAGACCAACGGCACAGTTGGTAATAGACTAAAAGACTCAGTGTCTGGTTTCCATTCAGCAGCAGGTAATTTCCTTTTTCATCCGGAACAGCAAGACCAACGCGATCTGAGTCCGGATCCGTTCCTACTACCACATCTGCCCTCACCTTTTGCGCTAAGTCCAACGCCATTTTCATAGCATCCTTTTCTTCCGGATTTGGCGATTTTACCGTTGGAAAATTTCCGTTAGGTACTGATTGCTCTTCGACGATATGGACATTGGTAAAACCAAATTTTTTGAGCGCTTTTGGAACGAGCGTTATACCAGACCCGTGGATCGGGGTATAAACAAACACAGGCTGAGAAGAAATGATCTCCTGTTGGGCATGCAACAATGTGCCTATTTTTTCCAGATAGATATTCTCTGTGGATTCATCCAGCACCGTGATCAGCGATGGATTCGCATCGAAAAAAACTTCCTGTGGACCTTTTACTGCCCTTACCTCTTCAATAATCCCGATGTCGTGCGGCGCTACTACCTGGCTGCCGTCTTCCCAATAAACTTTGTACCCATTGTATTCAGGCGGATTGTGCGATGCCGTAATTACAATACCGGCCTGGCACTTCAAATGTCTAACTGTAAAAGAAAGAAGTGGTGTTGGTCTTAATTCAGAAAAAATATTTACCGCAATACCATTCGCCGAGAATACCGCCGCCGCAGTCTCTGTAAAAAACCTCGAGTTATTCCTCGAATCATGGGCGATGGCAACGCTGACCTGTTTTCCCGGAAAAAGTTTTTTCAGGTAATTAGCCAATCCTTGCGTAGTCATACCTACCGTATAACGATTCATCCTGCAACTTCCAACCCCCATAATTCCCCTCAACCCTCCGGTACCGAATTCAAGATCGGCATGGAAAGCCTCCATCAGTTCTTTCGGGTCTCCTGCAAGCATCCTGCTTACTTCTGTACGGGTAGATTCGTCGAACAAAGGGCTCAGCCATCCATTGGCTTTCGCAACTATTTCTGCAGGTAATTCAGTGGTTGTGCTCATTTTCAGTAAAGTCATTATATATACATGCGGTCAATCCTTCTTTCCAGGATAGTGGCCTGATACCGGTATTCCGGATAAATTTTGAATTGTCTAACTTTGAATACGCAGGGCGCTTCGCCTTTGCCGGAAAATCTGGGGTAGTTAGCTTATTCACCGGAACAAATAGCTTTTTATTCATCACAATTTCTCTTGCAAAATCCCACCAACTGGCGGTTCCTTCCTGAGAATAATGATAAATACCGTATTCGAAATGTTTTTGTTCAACGAGAATCTGAGTAAGGAGGTCCAACACATCGTGTGCGAGATGGCGGGCATAAGTAGGAGAAGATACCTGGTCGCCTACAACATTCAGAACGCCATTTTCCTTTGCAAGACGGACGATAGTTTTATAAAAATTATGCCCATACGACGAATACATCCAGGACGTGCGAAGGATGATGTGCCTTTTTAATTTTTCATCAATCAGGCGCTCTCCTGCAAGTTTGCTCCTGCCATAAGCAGAAACCGGATTTACAGGATCGTCTTCATTGTAAGGTTTATTTTTTAATCCATCAAAAACGTAATCAGTAGAAAAATGCACCAGCAGGGACCCTGATTCTTTGCACGCATCAGCGAGAAATCCTGCGGAAGTCGCATTCACAAGAAGCGCATTTTCCGGTTCGTCCTCTGCCCTTTCCACGTTGGTATATGCTGCACAATTAATGACAGCATCCGGTTTTTCATGAGCAATGAACTCGTGCACCCTATGCTCCAGCGAAATATCAAATTCGAGTTTAGATAAAAAAAGAAAAGAAAAATCTGAGAAAATATATTCGAGTGCGCGAAAGTCGTGTCCCAGTTGCCCATTGGCTCCAGTAACAATTATTTTTTTTTCCGTTGATTCGCCTTGCATCGCAGTGCGCGAAAGTACAAGATTTTTTTATTTCAGGTTGATCGCAGGGTGCTTAGGTCAGTTATATTAAACTTCCTTTTACCCCAAAAGAAGTTATTTAACGGTTTCATTACCTGCGCGTTGAACTAATCGGTACTTTTGCATTGGCATAATCATTGGCAACATTGGCCGCTAAATTTTCCTTGATGAAAA
>JADLBA010000271.1 GCA_020848015.1 Crocinitomicaceae bacterium
ATTTGTGGGGCGAGAGATACTTTACTAATGAAGATGAAAAGATTTGTACTATTCATATTGGTCGTGGTCGGGATAACAGGTGCAGCCAATGCCTTAGGTGATCCCGTCTCAAGTGCCTTTATCAGTCCTAATCCGGTTGAAGGAAAGGCAGAACTGATGTTTGATGAGCCTCTGGCGGAAAATGTTTCCATTATTGTAAAAGACCTGACAGGAAAAACAGTTTATATGGATCGTCCAGAGATCATCCTTGGCGAGAGTAGGCAGATACCTCTCCAAATAGAATCGCTGAAAAAAGGAATTTATATTCTACAGGTGACTGCAGTCTCAGGAAAAGTAAAAACATTGAGGTTTCACAAAACCTGATGATTCGTTAGAACTTAGTCATCTTAGGAAAAAGCCGCTAATTGCGGCTTTTTCCTTTATTTTCAATGTTGAGATTATCAAGGCACAATGTTGAATTCGATGACCGATACGGTGAATGAAACAGAGGAGGGCGGGCAAAAGCAGGAATATCCCTGACCATCAAAATATCCTGCCGTGGAGGTACAGTTTACTATATTGCCCTGAAGAACTGCCCCTGCCGGAAGCCATAGAGGAGAAGAGGCGCTGTAGGCAACAGTCACCCCATTGATTTTCAGTTGATTATCGGAGGATGATGGACAGCCCGGATTGGTCACTGTAAAAGAAGTCCAACGAGTAGATGAGCCATTGCATGACCCCCCGCAACTTCCACTTCCCGAAGATGCGCTGAATTTTGGCGAAGAGGGGGCATAGGCATTCACCACTTTCCAAACTTTTCCTGAGCCAACGGTCTGGGGTGATGCAGATGAAACAAGCAGTACCTGATTGAATTGAAGCGTTCCCTGTGAAAAGCCGGGAAAATAAAAAAGGAGGGAGAATAGTAGTAAAATAGGTTTCATGGTAATAGTTTAGACCGTAAAGTTACAGAAACATTACCAAAAAGAGAAAGGAGCGGCGAATTATTTCTTTTTTAAAAAACTTTTTATGAACTCTACTGCAAAAGGCATTACGTAAGTAAACAGCAAGAGAACAACAGGAAATAACCGGTTGGCCCAAGAGTCGGGCGGAGGCCAGCCGCACAGAAGAAAGAGACTGCGCCTGATAAAATAGACGGCAATGAGCACAAAGAGCAACCATAGCAATAATCTGGAACGGAAACGACCTTCGCTGAGTTCTATCCCGTAGCGTAGCAATGGAAAAGCGCCGTAACCCCAAGAAAAAAGAGCAATCAAAAGTACGATGCTGTGTATGATTGTTGTGTTCAACCGGAAATTGTTCGTTATTTTTGTTTCAAATGTAGAGTGATGAAAAAGTGTACTGGATTTTTTCTGTTCATATTACTTACAATGGTAATTTCATCCTGCTCTGCAGCGCATAAAAAGAAACACTGCAATACTTGCCCGAAATGGGAAGATCACATTGGGAGGAAGTGAAATAAACGGAAAGCGGGACAAGGAATATGCATCATTCAACGGATTTGGAAAACGCATTGCGACGGTTTGTTCCAACGGGATCGCTGGTTCGCGTCTGTGAAATTCTTCGCAGGTATCCACATCATCTTGTCATTACGATGCCCCGGGCGACCAAGCTGGGAGATTTTACCGCCGACAATCGCGGTCAAAGGCATCAGTTGACTGTTAATGGCAACCTCAACCAATATGCTTTTCTCATTACGCTGATGCATGAGATGGCGCATCTCATTACCTATATTAACCACAAGGATAATGTGAAGCCGCACGGGGAAGAATGGAAAGAAAATTTTAAAAAAACACTCGGCCCATTTTTATCGGATGGAATTTTTCCCGCTGATATTGAGAATGCAGTAAGAAAATACCTTTCCAATCCAGGAGCGGCGACATGTTCAGACATTCATCTTGCGAAAACGCTTGCGCGGTATGACAGGACGAGTCATCCGAATATCAAATTGCTCGATGATATTCCGGCAAAATCAAGGTTTGTGTATGGCAAGGAAAAAAGAGTCTTTATAAAAGGTGACAGAATCCGTACCCGTTATCGCTGTGTAGAAGAGAATACGCGGCACGAATACTTGTTCAGTCCTCTTGTCAAAATATGGCACATGGGGTGACCTGTGGGTAGTAAGGAAATTAACCTTCTATTGTCATCTAAACTTTATTTCCAAAAAGATTCTATTCTTTACTCTGTTTAAGTTTGTAGCGGATGAATAGGCTTTATAGTGCCATTGGCCGTTATGCAATTTTGATGTCCAGCGTTTTCAGCCGGCCTGAGAAGGGAAAGGTATATCGCAGGCTGATTCTCGATGAGCTGATGAAAATAGGAGTTCAGTCGCTGGGGATCGTTGCATTACTTTCACTTTTTATGGGTGCAGTAGTGACTCTGCAAACTGCTGCGAACATTGACAGCGGCTGGATACCTAAGTGGACAATTGGTTTTACTGCGCGACAGACCATGATCCTGGAGTTTTCTTCTACTATGGTATGTCTTATTCTTTCGGGAAAAGTGGGTTCAAACATCGCCTCTGAGATCGGCACAATGAGGATTACCGAGCAGATTGATGCGCTCGATATTATGGGAGTCAATTCTGCGAGCTATCTCATTCTTCCAAAAATCATTGCCGCGGTTTTCATATTCCCTTTTATTGTGATTATTTCAATGGTACTTGGTATTGCTGCCGGAGCATTGGTGGGAAGTGCTTCGGGAGCTATTTCACTGACGGATTTTGAGTATGGTCTTCAATATTATTTTGATCCATTTGATATTATTTACACACTTATCAAATGCGTAGTGTTTGCGTTTATTATTACCAGTGTCTCGGCATATCACGGGTATAATACGAGAGGAGGAGCGCTGGAAGTGGGTCAGAGCAGCACTAGGGCAGTGGTATCGAGTATCATCCTTATCATGATCTTCAACTATATGCTTACTCAATTGTTGCTGCTATGATAGAGGTGCGTAGTATATCAAAAAGTTTTGGCACTCACCAGGTGCTGAAAAATGTCAATGTTTCATTTGAGCCGGGAAAGGTTAATTTTATTATCGGTCGCAGCGGTCAAGGGAAAAGCGTGCTTGCAAAATGTATCGTAGGGCTGATGGAGGTGGATCAGGGACAGGTGATGTTTGATGAAAGGAATTTCACGATGATGGATCGCTGGGAGAGAAAAGATGTGAGAAAAGATATCGGGATGTTGTTTCAGGGTTCAGCACTGTTTGATTCCATGACGGTGGAAGAGAATGTGATGTTTCCGTTGAGAATGTTCAGCAAAGTTCCGGTTTCAGAAATGAGAGAAAGAGCTAGCCATTGTCTGAAGCGGGTAAACCTTGAGGGAAAAAACAAACTTTATCCCAGCGAACTTTCAGGTGGGATGAAAAAAAGAACCGGTATTGCACGGGCTATTGCGATGAATCCAAAATACCTGTTCATTGATGAACCCAACTCGGGCTTAGACCCCCAGACATCCATTGTAATTGATAATCTCGTCAGGGAAATCACGAATGAATACAATGTTATTACGGTGGTGATCAGCCATGATATGAATTCTGTGATGGAGATCGGCGACAGGATTAATTTTATATACAACGGAGAGATATGGTGGAAAGGAGACAAAAAGGAAATACTGAATACAGATAATCAGGAACTGAACAACTTTGTGTTTCCCTCCCGGTTTATGCAGGAGATACGGGAGGGCTTGCGGCAGATGAAGTAATGACGATTCCCTCTTTTATATTCATCACCGGAAAATGCTCAGTCGCTCCGCATCGAGCCTTAGCATAATGAATAATAGAAGTGTAAAGCCCATCAGAGATGATCCTCCATAGCTGAAGAATGGCAGAGGGATTCCGATAATGGGAGCCAGACCGATGACCATTCCCACGTTGATCAGCAGGTGCATGAAGAATATGCAGGCGACGCAATAGCCGTAAACGCGGGAGAACTGCGACCGTTGGCGTTCTGCCATATTAATGAGTCGGATGATCAGGAAGACAAATAGACCAATGATGAGAGTACCTCCCCAAAAGCCCCACTCTTCGGCTACTGCGGAAAATATAAAGTCGGTCCACTGTTCCGGGACATAATTGTTTTGAGTCATAGGCCCCTCAAGATATCCGCGCCCCAGAAAGCCACCGGAGCCTACAGTAATCTTAGCCATTTCGGAATTATAGTCTGCTCCTTCTCTTTCAACCGGCAGCGACAGCATAACATAGATACGTTCTTTGTGGTGTTGTTCCAGAACATTGTCAACGATGTAGCTAACAGAGAAACTGAAAAGAGAACTTGCAAGCACAAATGTTGCAATGATCCAGTACAGCGGTTTTCGATTGCGCGGGACGATAAAATTTCGCACATACAACCACCAGATAATACCGAGAAGTAGAACGATGAGGATCAGCAGCCATACTCCGCTTTGTTCACCAACGAATGGAAAATTGATTGACCCGGCACCGCTCACAATACTGAGTACACCGAAAACTATTGCTCCCAAGCCTAATATCAGTACGTTTCCTGAAAGCCCTTCCCTGTACATGACAAGGATAAAGGCAACAAAGGTCAGTACCGAACCCACATCGGGTTGGAGTAGGATAAGTCCGGCGGGAAAACCAATAATTGCTGCTGCGACGAGACGTGTTTTCCATGTTTTGAACTTGGCACCGGAAGAAGCGATGTATTTCGCCAGAAGCAGACCAACACCAATTTTCGAAAACTCAGAGGGCTGTATTCCGAAGTCGCCAACACCAAACCAGGCCTTAGCACCGTTGACTTCTTTTCCGACAATCAGCACAAGAACCAGCAGCAGGGTGAAAAACCCATAGATATAAATCGAGAATTTATTGAAAAAATCACCTTCAACGTAAAGAGTCAGAATTGCTATCAGGAACGATACGATTATCCAGATGAATTGCTTTCCGTACTCCTGTGAAAAATCAAAAATATTCGGATGTGCATGATCATACGCTGCACTATAAATATTCATCCAGCCAAACACAACAAAAAAGAGGTAAACGATGACAGTTATCCAGTCAACACGTTCTACACCTGTATTTTTGAGTTTATTGTTTTTCACTGATGGAGGAAGTTTGCGTCGAGTATCCGTTTTTCTTTAGCAGGATCGGCAATGCTGTCGTTGAGAAATTTCTCAATCATCAGGCTGGCTATCGGAGCCGACCAAGTACCCCCAAAGCCGGCATTTTCAACATAAACGCTCAGGGCAATCTTAGGATTTTCTTTTGGGGCGAAACAAATGAAAACGGCGTGATCTTCCCGCGGCTCATTTTGAACGGTACCCGTTTTTCCGCATACGGTGATATTCTTCAGCTTTGCGCGGCCACCGGTTCCTCCGGGGCCAACTACTTTTTCCATTGCGTTGACCACGTTTGTAAAATAGGAGGTGTCTATCGGTAATTGGTGTCTGATAAGGTACTCATCACGCGGTCGCCCGCCGAGTCCAATCTGCCTGACGGTGTGCGGAGAAACATACCATCCGCGGTTAGCAATGATGCACGCAAGATTGCACATCTGCAGAGGTGTTACCTGCATTTCTCCTTCACCGATACTCAGAGAGTAAATGGTCGAAAAGGCCCATTGATATTCACCGTACCATTTATCGTAGAAAGCTACTCCGGGTACAAGTCCGGTTTTTACATTAGGTATATCTGTGCCGAGGTTAGTGCCGAAGCCAAATCCCTTCATATAGTTTTGCCAAATATCGAGTCCGAGTCGTGCGTCGCGGAAGCGGTTGGTCTTGTCGCGGTCGCCTTCTACTACCCTTTGCATCACACCTCTGAAATAGGGGTTGCATGAATGGACGATCGCCATTTCAAGATCGTCATAACTGTGGCTTCCGTGACAACCAATAATTGCCCGGTTGCACTGGATGCGCGTTTGCGGGGTGATGGCACCTACCTGTAGGGCAGTGAGCGATTGCGCGAGCTTGAAGATCGAGCCAGGCCGGTACTGTGCTTGTGTAGCTCTGTTGAAGAGAGGTTTTTGAACATCGCGGCTCAGCACATTAAAATTATGACCACGTGCTCTTCCGACAAGGAGGTTGGGATCGTATGTGGGTGCAGAGACTAATGCGAGTATCTCTCCCGTTGATGGCTCAATAGCGACGATGCATCCGCGTTTGTTCTGCATCAGTTTTTCGCCATATCGCTGGAGTTCTGCATCAATCGTAGCGATCAGTTGTGTTCCCTCAACGGCAGAGCTGTCGAGCTTGCCACCGGCAACATTTCTTTCTATTCCGAGGTTATCTCTGAAGACATATTTGACACCTCTTTTTCCGCGTAGTTCTACTTCATAAGCTTTTTCTATTCCACCTAAGCCGATATAGTCACCTCTTCTGTAATATGGATTGTCCTCGATGGTTTCTTTGGTGACCTCGCCTACATCACCGAGCATCAGGGCACCGATCTGCTGGGGATAAACGCGCAGCGTACGCGGCTGCCCGAAGAAACCCGGATATTTGTATAATTGTTCTGAAATGGCTGCGTATTCAGGCGGAGTAATTTGCTTGATAATTGGCGAGGGCTTATACCTTACATTAGGGTAAGTAACGGCTTTTTTGAGTAAGGTCCGCAACTCTTCGATTGACAGATTTACAAGTTGGCAAAAAGCGGATGTATCAAATGGATCAACTTGGCGGGGCAATACCATCAGGTCATATACTGTTTGGTTTGTCACGAGGACTCGCCCCTTCCTGTCGTAAATAAGTCCTCTAGAAGGATAGATGATCACTTCTTTTTCTGCTAAGGCACTTGCTTTATTTTGCCATTTATCGGTAGTTACCTGCAGGGAAAGCAGTCGCAACATATAAATAATGCCAATGATTGAAACGATCAATATCAGCGTGAACCTTCTTCCTTCGAGATTCACGATTCAGAGGTTTTTGAAGTGTAGATCAGGTATTGCCCGATCGTCATCATCAACAATGTTGCAACTGCACTGAACAATATGTGGATCAACTGGTAAAAGAAATCGCTTAGCCTCAGAACCTCGAAGAAAAAGAGCCATGCATGGTGAAATAGTGTCAGGATACCAGCATAGGAGAGATACCATGAGAGCCCCATACGCTGAACGGTGGGGCGATGGGTTATTTCATAACCTTCTCTGGGAGCCAACAGCCGCTGAATGAATGGCTGGAGATAGGTGAGGGTGAGACAGGCAGATGTATGAAGTCCCATTGGGCCAGTGAAATAATCCATCACGAAACCCACAGTAAAACCGACAAGTAACCGTAGCCAACGGGGTGTTTCGAATGGGAGCATGAGAATGCCGAAGATATAAATCCACGGGAGAATAAGCCCATCGAGCAGGTGCATACGATTGACAACAAGACATTGAAGCAACACCAGGAAAACAATGCGAATGATATTATTAAGGATTGTTTGCGCCATTTTCTTGTGTTGCAATTTGCTCAATGGAATCCTGTTCTGCCCTGTAAATATCGCTGATGACCTGCACGTAGTTCAGTTTCCTGAAATCAGCGCTGAGCCGGATTTTGATGAGGTGGTATGCATTGTCAGGTTCTTCCACTTCAACTACGGTTCCTACCATAAGGTTTGCGGGAAAGTGCCGTGAGTATCCGGAAGTAATTACTGTATCTCCAGGTGAAACGATGGTTTGCTTGGGCACTTCTATTACTTCGGCTATTGCGGGGTCTCCTCCTGTCCAAACAACAATTCCGAAATCGCCACTTTTTTTCATCCGTACGCTTCCCTGGAATTTGCTGTTGAGAACCGGCATTACCACGGAAAAATGATCACTCACACTGCTGATGATCCCTACCAGAGCACCATCGGAAATAACTCCCATTTCGCGCTCAATACCTTCGTCTTGCCCCCTGTCTATCGTAATAAAATTCTGTTCTCGATTGATGGTTACGTTGATGACTTTTGCTGAGCGGAACTTAAATCTCTGGTATTTCAATGAGTCTGTATAAATGCCGCTTGCCGTGTCGAGTACATCAAAATTAGCGGGAAGATGGCTGCGCAAAATAGCATTCTCGACAGCGAGTTGATAGTTGATCTGTTCTAGTCGGAGGTAACGGCTGAGTTTGTCGCGTTTACTATAAATAAATCCTACGGCATCACTGCTGTGTTCTACAAATTCAGAGCGATGAAAATTGTTGTTTCTAAAAAGCAGGATAAGGGCGATGGTCTGCAGTGCTATGAAAAGCAAGAGAATGTAAAACCGCTGTATCAGTGCAAGTAAATTCCGCATTGCTCAACGAAGGACGATGTGCCAAGTGAGGGATTACTCCCTCATCAGGAACTGGAACTTATCAATATTTTTCAGGGCGATTCCCGTTCCGCGCGCCACGGCTCTCAGTGGATCGTCCGCAACGTGCACGGGCAACTTAGTTTTAAGGCTGATACGCCTGTCCAGCCCGCGGAGCAAAGCGCCGCCGCCGGCGAGATAAATTCCAGTCTTATAAATATCGGCTGATAATTCGGGAGGAGTATTTTCAAGACAGCTCATGATAGCCTCTTCAATTTTAGAAATAGATTTATCGAGGGCGTGAGCAATTTCGGAATACGAAACAGAAATTTCTTTTGGGATACCTGTCATCAGATCGCGCCCCCGCACACTGTAATCAGCGGGAGGATTATCTAATTCCGGAAGTGCGGCTCCTACTTCGATCTTGATTTGTTCTGCTGTGCGCTCGCCGATCAGGATGTTGTGTTGGCGGCGCATATACTCTTCAATATCCTGGGTGAGTTCATCGCCGGCCACACGGATATTTTTATCTGTTACAATTCCGCCCAGGGCTATTACTGCAATTTCAGAAGTTCCGCCGCCAATATCTATCACCATATTGCCCATAGGCTCTTCCACGTCAATACCAATTCCGATGGCAGCAGCCATCGGTTCATGGATAAGATAAACCTCTTTTGCTTCAGCATGCTCTGCCGAATCTTTTACAGCACGTTTTTCCACTTCAGTGATTCCGGAGGGAATACAGATAACCATTCGAAGAGACGGCTGGAAAAGACCTCTGCCACGATTGATCATTTTGATCATTCCTTTGATCATATCTTCCGCCGCATGAAAGTCTGCGATAACACCGTCTTTCAGGGGGCGAATGGTCTTGATGTTCTCGTGGGTTTTGCCGTGCATTTGCTGGGCGGCGCGTCCAACTGCAACGGTCTTGTTGGTGGTGCGGTCCCTGGCAATAATGGAAGGTTCATCCACCACCACCTTATCGTTCATGATGATGATTGTATTGGCCGTACCGAGGTCAATGGCTATCTCCTGTGTTAGGAAGCTGAATAAACCCATGCTCTTGAGTCTTGGGGTTGAGGTTGTGTTTTTGGTTTCTGGAAAGCCCTTCCCATCAGGGTTTTCAGTTTACTTTGCAAAATCGTTACAAATATATCTGTGTGAAAATCGGGCTGCATCGAAAGCCTATCAACATATGAAACGAGTTATTAACTATAAAATAGCTTTCAGGTGAACAAAAAATGAGGACTTCCTCTTTTACTTTTGACTATGAATTTACATCGAGTTTAATAGAAAGAATCACTTAATAACAAAAAAAATGGCATTTACACTTGCTCCCCTTCCTTACGCATACAATGCACTGGAACCTTATATTGATACTAAGACAATGGAAATCCACCACGGTAAACACCATGCTGCCTACACCAATAATCTCAATGCGGCGATTGCCGGTACTGATCTGGAAAATCATTCTATTGAAGAGATACTTGTGACGGGTTTTGACAAGCCTGCGGTGAGGAATAATGGCGGCGGCTACTATAATCACAACCTGTTTTGGAGTGTTCTTGCGCCTAAGGCGGGAGGCGCTCCGTCTGGCGAAGTTGCGGAGGCGATCAATGCCGCTTTTGTATCTTATGAAAAGTTCAAGGAAGAGTTTACAAAATCTGCTTCAACCCGTTTCGGTTCTGGCTGGGCTTGGCTTTGTGTTCACAAAGGAGGGAAAGTAGAGATATGCTCTACCGCTAACCAGGACAATACGCTGATGCCAGGCATCGGATGTGGGGGATTCCCGATACTCGGACTGGATGTGTGGGAGCATGCTTATTACCTCAACTACCAAAACCGCCGTCCCGATTACATAGCAGCATTTTATAATCTGATCAACTGGGTTGAAGTAAACAAACGCTACGCACAGGGTAAATAAGTAAAAAATCGTTGCCTTAGGTTTAAGTAATACAGTGGGAAAGGGGCCGCTGACTATGTTTGCTGTTTAATTTTGTACGAAATCTTGCCACATCAGTCATCGGTTCCTGTGCTTTTTTTCCGGTATGGATAAATGGAAATACTGCAATACTCTTTTTGAATACAGCCGCTTTCCAACGAAAGAGGTAAGAGTGGGAAACATTGTCTTTGGGGGGGCCTCGCCTATCCGTCTGCAAAGTATGACCACTACTGATACGATGGACACGGCCGGAACCGTAGCTCAAAGCATCCGGATGGTCAATGCCGGTTGTGAACTCGTGCGTATTACTGCACCGAGTAAAGATGAGGCAGAAAATCTCCGGCAGATAAAGGAAGCATTGGTTTCGTTGGGTTATGAGGGGCCATTAGCTGCGGACATTCACTTTACTCCTAATGCTGCTGAAATAGCCGCGGGAATTGTCGAAAAGGTAAGAGTGAACCCTGGCAATTACGCAGACAAAAAAAAGTTTGAGGAGATAGATTATACTGATGAAAGTTATCAGGCAGAGCTAAGGCGGATAAGAGAGCGATTCACGC
>JADLBA010000272.1 GCA_020848015.1 Crocinitomicaceae bacterium
CTGATCGCCTTGTTGAGATCCTCCACCGCCCCTTTCACATCACCCAATGCCTGGCGCACAGTACTGCGGTCGCTGTAAGCGAGATGATACGAGGGATCATACCCGATGGTTTTATTATAATCTTGTAATGCTCCTTTCAGGTTGCCGCTTTTGTTGCGAATATTACCTCGCATCCAGTAACAATGAAAAATATCCGGCGATTTCCTGATCACATCAGTCATCAGTATTTCTCCATTTTTCCAGATGCCAATCCGATTCCATGCAATCATGGAAAAAATTATTGTCACCGTGAAAAACCCCACCAATACAGATTTTTTTTTACCTGCAGCTATCATATCGGCAACCCACTTTCCTGCGACAAAGAAAAACCCTAAGTACGGAACGTAGGTGTATCGGTCGCATACTACTGCAAGACCGTTTGGAACGATCTGCAGCATCACCGAAACGGTGATGAGAAAAAAAGCAAAGGCAAAAATCACCTCTCTTCTGTACCATCTGTTTTTATAGATCAGGAAAGCAAGTATCATCAAAAATGGAATTGAGGCGAAATAATACCACGGCAACCCCCCAACATCGGGATTGGGATAATAATAGATAGCGGAGAGTTGAAGAGGAGCAAAAAGTTTAACGAGATAAAATGCGACGTTATATGAAATAATCGCAATTCGTTCCCCCACTCCATAAGATGTCGCAAGAAATTCATAGGTTTCCTGCTTTACACTAGATAAAGCCATTATGCCAAATGCTACAGAGAGGATCAGCAGCGGAATCTTTTCCGCCATTACCTTAAAACTCCATTTTCTTGCCACGTAAAAATCAAAGGCGAACAGCAATACCGGAAGCGTGATTGCAGCAGGTTTTGACAACAAGGATAAAATAAAAAATACACCTGAAAAAACATACCATTTCACTTTGTAATCTGACTTCAGATACCTCACATAGAGCGATAGTGACAATAAGTAAAACAGCGCATAGAGCAGGTCTTTTCGCTCAGATACCCAAGCCACTGATTCCACATGCATAGGATGCACTGCAAACAACAACGATACAACCACAGCAGTCCATTTTTTTTCACTCAATCTTTCCGCAAGGCGAAACACAATCAGTGTGTTCAGCAGATGTAGCAATACATTGACGAAATGGTAAGGCAACGGATCAGCACCAAACAACGTGTACTCGATGAGATACGACAACATCGTGATGGGGTGGTACATACCAAAGTAAAATTTTGAGAAAATCGTCTTAATGCCGTTCACACTGAAGTCGCGGATATATGGATTTCCCAGAATATAGGTTTCATCGTCGAGACTAACAAAGCCATTGAAGACCGATCTCGCAAAGATCAGTGCCGTAAAAGTCAGAACGGCAAATAGTGCCCATCGCATCAGCGATTGATTTTTAGGTGTCTTGGTCATAAAGGTTCAGCCCCGGTTTTTAGCGCTAAAATAAGGACTGTCCGGGAATTCTATAATTGTTAGACTATGCAAACTATTTTCCGATCTCTATCCCTTTGCCCACATCTTATCAGAGATTGAAAGAAAATGTTTGCAATCTCTACTATTTTCAAAAAAGGCGTGAATTATCAAAAAATTCTTATTTGCATTTGAAATCCCTGCATAAAAAAAAACAAGAGTTAGTCAAGGTCAAAAAAAAAATACAGCCACCGCGCAACGGGCAATATGATCAGTAGTGAAAACAAAGAATCAACGGGAAAAAAAGATATAACCCGAATTTTTCTAAACCACAGCAGGAGGTGAGGGCATACGGTATGAAAAAATAAACTAACAGCATCTTATCCTACACTTCTGTTTTTATTCACCTATATCTTCATTCCACAACACAGGATGTTCGTTAATAAAATTCTCCATCATCTCTATGCACTCACGGTCATTGACCACTGTGATCTCTACTCCGTTTTCAACAAGGAAATCCTCAGCACCCATAAAAGTCTTGTTTTCACCAATGATCACTTTTGGAATACCATACAACAGGATCGCACCGGTACACATTGAACAAGGCGACAGAGTAGTATATAGTGTGCATTCCCTATACACCCTGGCGGGTTGTCTGCCTGCATTTTCAAATGCATCCATTTCTCCATGGAGTACTACACTTCCTTTCTGTATCCTTTTGTTGTGCCCCCGACCGATGATCTTTCCATTGTGAACGATCACGGAGCCAATCGGAATACCGCCTTCCGACAGACCGGCTTTTGCTTCATCTATTGCTGCTTTTAAAAATTCATCCATAAGAAAATATTCGGTTTAAAAATAGTATAAATCTCAGCGTACAGTGCATTCTGAAAAATTAATCTACTATCACAGCACAAAATACCGGAACGAATATAATTAAATATATTTCAGAAAACAGTACCAAGAAAAATTATATCTGTATGGAGAGTTTTTTTTAATTATATTCATTAAAGACGAAGATTCTTAGCCATAAATGAATGCCCTGCATAATTTATAGGTTGTGTATGCGGATTACAGAGTGTTATTTTGACTTGTATAAAGTGGCGACGAATGAAAACGAAGATCGAATGGGCTGAATGGCTGTTCTTCTCGACGCGGGAGCGCAATGGTATTCTATTGCTTTTCCTAATACTGCTAGGATTGCTAACCTATAACTATATTGATTCTAAAAAAGAGCTGACAGTAACTGATCCGGTCTTTGAAGAACACAGAAAAAAAGTCCTGGCTTGGATAGATGAAAAAAAAAATTTCCAGGAAGAGCTTTTCACAGAAGACATTACAACGGTAGAAAGTTCGGATAATATCGTACTGGAAAAAACAGATACAGGATTATTTCGATTTAATCCCAATAACTTGTCCGATAGTTTGTGGACAGTGTTGGGGTTATCGCAGCGGCAACTTGCCGGAATAAGAAAATTTGAGAAAAAGGGGGGGGAATTCAATATCAAAAAGGATCTGAAAAAAATGTATTCAATTCCCGAAAACCTTTACTCCCGGTTGGAGCCGTGGATTGATCTGCCCGATAGTCTTGTTCGGAAGGTATTCTACGCTCAAAACACCGAAATAGAAAATTCAAAGCAGACAGAGCAAGAAAAAAATGCAATTGACAAAATTGAATTGAACAATGTGGATTCTATTGCCCTGCAGCGCCTCCCGGGCATTGGTCCCTATTTTGCGCGAAAGATCGTTGAATACCGCGATCGCCTTGGGGGTTTTCTCTCCTTTGAGCAATTGCTCGAAGTTCGCAAAATAACACCCGAACTGGTCGAGAAGATCCGTCCGAATATCACGATCACACCTTTGGTCATTCGCCCTCTGAACCTCAATTCTTCCTCCGAAAAAGATTTTTTGAACCACCCCTACCTCTCTAAAATGCAGGCTGGATCAATCATTGCCTACCGGGATCAACATGGGCTTTTCACAAGTCCTGACGACTTAAAGAAGTTAGTTTTGATAGATGCTGTTACCTTCGCACGCTTAAAACCGTATCTGGCAATATGATATCACCGTTGCTTAATAGAACTGTCTTCAGCCAGGTATATATACAAGCCAATATCTCATTCAAACTGACCTAAGATGAATTTTTTTTATGACACTGCAGGAAAACATTAAGAACAATATCATTGATGTCATTGATTTTCCGAAACAGGGAGTCAGCTATAAAGACATCACCCCTATTTTCCAGAATCCGGAACTGTGCGCAGAGATACTGAAGGCAATGAAAACTACCTATATTTCTCAGCACATTGAAGCTATCGTCGGTTTGGAAAGCCGAGGCTTTATGTTCGGTTTTTCTCTTGCAGTCGCTCTTGAAGTTCCATTTATTCTGATCAGGAAGAAGGGCAAACTTCCCCGCGCTACCTACTCTACCAACTATGCTTTGGAATATGGAAACGCAACGATCGAGATGCACAATGATGCTATTCACAAGGGGCAAAGAGTGCTGATCCACGATGATGTGCTTGCTACCGGAGGAACTGCTGCGGCAGCAGCAAACCTGATACAGCAGGCCGGAGGAACCATCGCGGGCTTCCACTTTTTAGTAGAATTAAGTTTTCTGAATGGGCGTACCGCACTTGGAAATTTCAACGCTGATATTTCAACTTTCGCCTCTTATTAAAAAACACATCCAAAAAACTTTTCGCAGAAAAAACAAACAATGAATTTTAACAAGACCGAAAGCCAGTTGATGATTGCTCAAATGGTGCGCGATTTCGCAGAAAAGGAAATCCGCCCTAATGTTATGAAATGGGATGAGACCCAAGAATTTCCACGCGACGTTTTCCACAAAATGGGAGAACTCGGACTGATGGGAGTGCTCGTACCGCAGGTTTACGGCGGGTCAGGGCTTGGTTATTTTGAGTATATCTCTGTTATCGAAGAGGTGGCCAAAGTATGCGGCAGTATTGGCCTCAGCCTCGCAGCGCACAATTCGCTTTGCACCAACCATATTCTTGAATTTGGCAGCGAGGAACTAAAAAAGAAATACCTCCCCAAACTTGCATCTGGCGAGTGGATCGGTGCTTGGGGGCTCACCGAGGCTAATACCGGCAGCGATGCACTTCGCATGAAAACAATAGCAGTGAAAGATGGCGATTACTATGTGCTCAATGGTACCAAAAACTGGATTACTCACGGCATATCGGGCGATGTAGCAGTGGTGCTTGCACGTACAGGAGAACTGTTAGACTCTCGCGGAATCACCGCTTTTGTGATCGAACGCACCACACCTGGATTCTCCGGGGGAAAAAAAGAGAATAAACTGGGTATGCGCGCTTCAGAAACAGCAGAAATGATCTTTGATAACTGTCGTGTTCCTATGAGCCAAGTAATCGGTGAGGTGGGAAATGGATTTATTCAGGCGATGAAAATTCTCGACGGAGGACGTATTTCAATCGGAGCGCTCGGTATGGGTATTGCCAAAGGAGCGCTGGAAGCTGCAGCTAAATACTCAAAGGAGCGCGAACAGTTTGGCCAGCCCATTGCCAATTTTCAGGCAGTTGCCTTTAAACTGGCTGATATGGCCACCGAAGTGGAAGCAGCAGAACTCCTTCTCTATCAGGCTGCACACCTCAAAAATACAAAACAGAAAGTGACTATGCAGTCCGCTATGGCGAAGTACTACGCATCGGAAGTTGGTGTACGAGTGAGTACAGAAGCCGTTCAGATCTTTGGTGGATATGGCTATACAAAAGATTTTCCGGTGGAAAAATATTACCGTGATTCCAAGCTCTGCACCATTGGCGAGGGCACCTCTGAAATTCAGAAGATCGTTATTTCAAGAGAAATTTTAAGCAGATAGTTGCGAGAATGGAAATCCCTGTTATTTTTGCAGCCCAATTTTAAAGAAGGAATATAATATGCTGATTATCCCGGTAAAAGAAGGCGAAAGCATTGACCGTGCACTGAAAAAGTTTAAGAAAAAATTTGAAAAAACAGGAGTTATCAAAGAACTTCGTGTTCGTCAGGCCTATACCAAAAGAAGTGTCCTCCGTCGTGATGAAATAAAGAAAGCCGTCTTTATCAATCAGTTGCGCTCTAAAGAGCTGTAACACACAACTGTTCACAATATTCAGGGCAGGGTTTCGGTTAATACCGTAATCCTGCCCTTTTTTATTTCGTGAATTTTTCTTCGTTCTATACCTACCTCTCCAGCGAAAAGCGCTGTTCGCCCCACACTCTCGATGCTTATCGCAACGATCTTTCACAATTTGCGACATTCTGCAGCCGCAGTTTTGAGATTACTTCCCCGGTAGAAGTTACTCCACCGGTAGTCCGCTCGTGGATAGCAGAACTGGTGGAAGAGAAATATCAAGCTACTACTGTACACAGGAAACTTTCTTCCGTCAATGCGTTTTTCCGTTTTATACTCCGGCAAGGGCAGATAAAAGTCAATCCCGCCAAGGGACTTGCAAAGCCTAAAAAACCGCACCGCCTCCCCACCTTTGTCGAAGAAAAAGGAATGATGAAATTATACGATCTTGCTCCAATGAATAGCGGCTTTTCGGAAATACGTGATCGTCTGATCGTTCGTCTTTTTTACGAAACCGGAATCCGGCTGTCTGAGTTATTACAACTCACTGACAATGATGTGGATTTCTCGCTTGGACAGGTAAAAATTCTTGGTAAGCGGAACAAAATGCGCTATGTGCCCGTTTCAGGAGACCTGCTGTCAGAGGTGAAGATATACCTACACCAAAGAGACGCAAGAGAAGAAGCGAGAAAAAGTATCACATTATTTATGACAGACAAAGGGGAAAAGGTGGGGAAAAGTTTTGTTTATACACTTGTAAAATCTTACCTTTCGGGGGTGACAACACTAAAGAAAAAAAGTCCCCATGTGCTCCGTCACACTTTTGCAACCCACATGTTAAACAATGGTGCCGAACTGAATGTCATCAAAGAGATTCTCGGACACTCCAGTTTGGCTGCTACACAGATTTACACACACAACAGTATCGAAAAACTAAAGGGAGTCCATACAAGGATGCACCCAAGAAATAAATAAGTTTAACCCATAAAAAGTAAAGTATTATGTACGTACAAGTTCAGAGCATTCATTTTGATGCAGATCACAAATTAGTTGATTTCATTAAGGAAAAGATGTCAAAACTCACCTTGATGCACGACCAAATCTTAAAAGGGGAAGTTTTTCTGCGCCTCGATAAGTCAGATGTTCATGAAAATAAAGTAGCCGAGATCAAACTCGCTATTCCCGGCAAAGAACTCTTTGCCCGCAAGCAGTGCCGCACATTTGAGGAAGCGGCAGACACCGCGGTGGATGCACTTCGCCGCCAGATCGACAAACACAAAAACCGCAACGCTTCAAATTCATAAAAAAAATTCTCCGCCGCTACTTGGATGGACGGAATTGTTTTCTACATTTGCACCCCTGTTTTTCGGCAGGGGTGTTTTATTTTATGTTCTTTGACAACCGAAAGTCTATGCCGGTGTAGCTCAGCTGGCCAGAGCAGCTGATTTGTAATCAGCTGGTCGGGGGTTCGAATCCCTCCACCGGCTCTTAATGAAAATTGGGGAGATACTCAAGCGGCCAACGAGGACAGACTGTAAATCTGTTGGTGTACACCTTCACAGGTTCGAATCCTGTTCTCCCCACCTTTTTCCTCAGGAGTCATCCGATATAGACAATCGTTTTAAAAAGCGGGAGTAGCTCAGTTGGTAGAGCATTAGCCTTCCAAGCTAAATGTCGCGAGTTCGAGCCTCGTCTCCCGCTCTGGCACTTTCAGCCACCGGTTTCTTTAGGAACCGGTACAACGCTGTAAAGCCGTTGTAGCTCAGGGGTAGAGCACTTCCTTGGTAAGGAAGAGGTCACGGGTTCAATCCCCGTCATTGGCTCTGTCAGAAATTGATTTTGAATTAAATTCCTAACTATATTTAAACCATTTTGTC
>JADLBA010000273.1 GCA_020848015.1 Crocinitomicaceae bacterium
ATTCATAATAATAACATACGAAAGATGGCTTACCTGCCATCTTTTGTCTTTTCGCTTGTTCTGTGCTTATCCGGAAAAAAATACTGCTCTGCGTAACAGGAAGTATTGCCGCATACAAGGCGGCATATATTACACGCCTGCTGGTCCAGGCAGGAGCCGAGGTGAAGGTAGTCGTCAGCAAAGGAGCGCTGAACTTTATAACTCCACTAACCTTTTCAACCCTGTCAAAAAATCCTGTTTTTTCAGATTTTACAGAAGATCCGGACAGTGGTAAATGGACGAACCATGTGGAGTTGGGATTGTGGGCCGACCTGATGGTGATGGCTCCACTTTCAGCGAATACCTTGAGCAAAATGGCACAGGGGCAGTCGGATAATTTTCTTCTCGCCACCTATATGAGTGTACGTTGCCCTGTAATGGTAGCGCCGGCTATGGATCACGATATGTACTCACACCCGGCAACACAGGAAAACCTTCTCAAACTAAAATCATATAACCACATTGTATTAGAACCCGCATCGGGCCAGCTTGCCAGCGGACTGGTGGGCAAGGGGCGAATGTCGGAACCCGAAGATATTTTTGAAGCTATTATCGCCCACTTTCATCCCGAACTTCCTTTGCAGGGAAAAGAAGTGCTGGTAACTGCCGGCCCTACCTACGAAAGAATTGATCCCGTCCGCTTTATCAGCAATTTTTCTACGGGAAAAATGGGGTATGCAATTGCCCATGCACTGGCCTCAAAGGGTGCCCGCGTTCATTTGGTAAGCGGGCCAACACACGAAACTCTTTTTCATCCATTAGTAAAAATCTACAATGTAGAATCAGCTCAGGAAATGTATGATTCCTGCATTGCGCTGTTTGAAGCGATGCAGATTTCGGTCCTGTGTGCCGCAGTAGCCGATTTCCGCCCTAAAAAACAGGTAACAGAAAAAATCAAGAAAAAAGATAACTCACTGACCATTGAGTTAGAAACCACACAAGACATTGCAAAAGAACTTGGGAGAAGGAAGACCTCCGGCCAGTACCTGATCGGTTTTGCATTAGAAACAGAGAACGAAACAGAGCATACACAGGCTAAACTCATCAGTAAAAACCTCGATATGATCGTCCTTAATTCCCTTCGCGACAGCGGTGCCGGATTCGGGAGCGATACAAATAAAATCAGTGTATTTTGGCCGGACAATAAAGTACTCCATTTTGGGTTGAAGCCCAAAATTCAGGTAGCTCAAGATATTACCGAACTCATCATCCAGATGATCAGCCAATGAAACGATTGATTCCTTTTTTTACTCTTTTAGTTTTTCAATTCCACATTCATGCGCAGGAACTCAACTGCGATGTCAGCATTATTCCTCCAAGAGTGATGATCTCCGGCCCTGAGATTTTCAAGACTATGGAAACCACAATCGAGGAATTTCTAAACAACCGGAGATGGACCCGCGACAACTGGAAAACTGAAGAGCGGATTCAGTGCACCATGCAGATCACAATAGAACAGCAAATCAACCAGCGAGAGTTTTCCGGGAGTCTGCAGGTGGGCAGCAGCCGCCCTGTATATAATTCCGATTACAAAACACCGATACTATCCATCAATGACCGCGATTTTCAATTTACTTTTCAGGAAAACAGCATTATTCAATGGTCGCAAGACCAACACAGAGATAATCTCAGCAGCGTACTCGCTTTTTATGCCAACCTGATCGTTGCAATGGATTATGATTCATTTGCTGCGGAAGGAGGCACCGATCAATACCTCATCTGCCAGACGATTGTGAGCAATGCTCAAAATGCTGCCGAAACAGGATGGAGAGCCAACGAAAAGGGACAGCAAAACCGCTACTGGTTTATCGAAAATATTGTCTCACAAACTTTTTCTCCCATACGTCAGTGCCTGTACAAATATCATCGTCATGGTATGGACAAATTATACACTGAAATGGACACTGCGACAAAAACGATGACCAATGCGCTGCTCGAATTAAAAAATATTCATAAGATCAAACCCTCTTCCTACAATATGCAGGTGTTTTTTTACGCAAAATCAGACGAAATCGTCAACTTCTACAAACCCCTTCCGATGGAAGATAAAAAGGCGGTGTATGAAATGTGTAAATTGATTGATCCGGGAAACATCACGAAATATGAGAAGATAGTGAATTGAGGACAGTAAGATTGAAATAGTTCCGAGTTATCCTGACAATCTGCCTCTCATTAAGCAAGAATTTTTCAGGTATTTCATAAAAAAATAATTTTTTCTCAATAATAAAATATACTGAATTCGATTTCTATCTCACTACTTTCTTTTTATCCTTTTTTTGTCACCACTAAAATAACAACTGTCTGATAGGCTAATTTTATTGCCTGGATGGAAGTTGATTTTCCCTGATTGTTTCTACCCAGTTTAGATTTCCATAGCGTTGCAATAGTTCCTTTTTTATCTCTTCATCATAAATCTCCACCGGATTTTTTCGTATTATATCCAGCAAAAAATCATCGTAGGATTTTTTGCGAACGGTGAGCAATTCTACTTTGAGCAGGCCATCCTTCAACTGTTCTATGAGGCGGATAATAAACCACGCGCTGCCACCATCAATGATCGAAGGAGCTATTTCTCCGGGCTTCAGGTTTTGCGCCACAGGCAGCAGGAACGAACCCGATATCCGCGGCAATCCATCTGTTTCGGCTCCCGCGTTCTCAGAAGCAGGAAGAGGGTCGAGCCATTGCATCTCATAAATTGCTCCCGTAAGTGATGCAATTTCTGAGAAATTTTTATTGATCAGCGTAAGATTATAAGCGCGCTGAACAATATCTCTCGTACCGGCATGCAATGATGAGTCTGCATAATAATGTCCTCTGTTTTTGTTATTGATCAGCTTAGGGGCAAGAAAAAAAGTATCATAAGCAGCGGTATCTTGTCCAAATACTTTTTTCACCTTCTCAAGGATGTCTCTATTCTTTGTATTTATTTCGACGTGCCGGTTAAATTCTTTCAGATCATCTTCCGAAACCCCTGTCTTCAGGCTATCCGACGCAATATTTTCAAAAGTAGTATTGACCAATTGAACAAAGGCCACACAGCGTTGAATGCTGTCGTAACCGTAAGCTCTCTCGATATCAATCTGGTATTGCAGGTCTTTAGGCGAAATGGATACACTGCCTGCCCTTGCAACAATATCGTGATGTTTATTGCCACATCCCGCAGCAATGATGCTCAATAAACATCCAACCGGTAACCACATACAATTGAATACTGCCATCATTTTATCAATAGAAAAAAACACTCCCCAAGTAATGAGGAGGCGAAGGTAGGTGATACGTGTTAACTCATTGAGGACGCTGAGGAGATAAGGGATTTAAATCACCCTGCAGTGTTGCTGCCATCTGTTTTAGCACGGGTGTTTCAATTGCTAAACTCCTGTTCATTATGGAAATGGCCAAATTCTATCCACTATAAAATGTGTGTATTAAAACAATTGTACTCTCGATCAGTTTCTGATACACCTCACAGATACAGCATCTCCTTTATTGCGTACCGACTCGTAAAATCCGCCATGCGAGTAATAGAGATTTCGTGTAGTTGCTGTCGTGCCAGATACCTCAGTTGCGTACCACCAATCGCCCCGGTAGTTGAATTCCGCATAACTGGTATCAGACAACCGCGAACCTCCCGGTAAACCAGAAAACCCGCTGGTATTGGTGGCGGCGGTATTAGGACTTTGCCAGTTAGAAGTTCCAGTGGTCTTTAACGGCCCACCGGCTACTTCGATCGCACCAAATATATTTTGCAATACTAACCATTCGGCAGCACTGGGAAGATGCCATCCGGCAGGGCAAATTCCCTGTACCCCACTTGGATTCGATGAACTGGAAGAGGAGCCGTTCATAGCAGTTGCCCATGTATAAAGTCCACCATAGGTGCTACAGTTCGTCGCATTGTTGTTATAGCAATAGCGCGTAAGGGAAGTGCTATCGGGCTTTTTGGTAGTATTGAGGTTTTCATTCATCCAGCACTGCCCTCCAATCAGAACGGTATTGTAAGTATTGCCATCTGTGTCCGTGACAGTACTTGATCCGCAAACAAACGGGCAAGAAGAGGTGCTCGCACTCAGTGTCTGCGCGGGAGAGGCTCCGCATGAATTATATGCCCAAACATAAAGTGTATAAGAAGTATTGCAGGTAAGACCGGATTGAACATACGAAGTAATCCCATCACTATCGGTCGCTGTAACATAATTATTTGTTGTGTTAAACTTATACCCGCCTGCTCCGCTGACGGTATTCCAACTCCAACTGATTTGTGAAACTGTGGATGTGTGAGACCCAGCGGCGGGAGCCGATCCAGGCGGTATATCGCAAGCATTCTCTCCACAGAGGTCTTTCCATCCCATTCCGGTAAAAAACTCAATGCAGTTCTTTTCAGTATTATAAATCTGGAGACCAACTGCAGGATTCACCAATGCAATTCTCTCTGCGGTGGTAAGCCGTGGAAGTAAAAATCCTTTGTCGTTTGCATCGAGTTCCAGCA
>JADLBA010000274.1 GCA_020848015.1 Crocinitomicaceae bacterium
CCAATAGTTTTACCACACTTTCAGGCGTATAGAACTGTCCTCCTTTTTTGCCTTCCGCTAAGGCAAACTCACCTAAGAAATATTCAAACACTCTGCCCAACAAGTCTTTTTGACCACCCCGTCCTTCGGACACCCCTCCAGAGGAGGGGAATAAAACGGCGGTGCTAACCAAGTCCACCAGTCCGCCCAAACTTCCTTTGTCTAATTTTTCCTGTGCATACACTTTGGGCAAAACGCCTTTCAAAGAAGGATTGTCTTTTTCAATAGCATCCATTGCTTCGTCAATGTCTTTGCCAATGGTGGGTAGTTTGGCTCTGCCTTGCAGCCATGTCCAACGGGCAGAAGGCGGCACATAAAAAACTTTTTCGGCTACATATTCATTCTTGTCTTCGGGGTCGGCACCTTCGTAGTCGCCTTTTCCTTCTTTCAGTTTGTTGTAAAGTTCTTCAAAAGCATCAGAGATGTATTTGAGAAAAATCAGTCCCAATGCCACATGCTTGTATTCGGCGGCATCCATGTTTTTACGGAGCTTGTCAGCCGCTTTTCAGAGTTTTTTCTCTAAAGGTTCTTCAACGGTTTCTTTCGCTTTTTTCGCCATTCTTCAATCTTACTATTTAATTTTTTTGTTGGTTGCTAAGTTAAGTTTTATATCCTCATTGTTGTTATAGTTGCGTATGCAAAAAATGTCTCTTTTGGTTTTGCGAAGAGTTGGCTTGTGTGTCGGGAAAATGCAAATGTGCCATTTGTGGGCTGGCATAAAATTGAATGTCTCGTCCTGAAAAAAGTTGACACTTTTTTCTGTTTAATATGGACACAAAAATTACCGTTCAAAGCAAAAATCAACTGGATAGGTTAAAATTAATTGGGTTGAATTTTTTGATCGTGATGTATGGAAACCGTTTAAATTGGCATTAGAGGTTTTACAAATTTCCCATAAGAACTATTAGGGCAATTTTGATAATGATCTTGAGAAAATATTTACTGCCATATTTTAAATAGATAGTTTTGACAAAAGAATAATAGTATTCACATAAGGTGGATTTGTTGATGTGAGGGAAGAGGGAAGCAGATAAATTACTGTGGCATCTTTACCAAACATTTGTACAGAGTGAATGTGCGTTGCCTCCTATACTACCACTTTGCCATACTTCCCATTGGTGTTGAAATGGAAACAGGCCTCAAATTGTGTTTTCTTAGCCTGAATGAATTATTCTTGTGCTTGTTAAAACCTGCTATGAATAAAAAGATTTTCTCTCTATACTTTTTCTTGCTTCTTGCTTTGATTTCTGTCGCACAGAAGGGTGAAGTAAAAGGTACCGTAACCGATGCAAAAACCGGTGAAGCAATGATCGGAGCAGTGGTTTCCACCTCACCTGTTATGGGAACCACCACTTCATTCGACGGAACCTATTCTCTTGAGATACCTGCAGGAAACGCAGTGATCACTTTTAAAATGACCGGTTACGACGAAGTAAAAAAGGAAGTTGCAGTGGTGGCCGGTCAGGTATTTGTGCTGAATGTAGCTATGAATGAATCGGCACGCGAACTGGGGATAGTTGTGGTATCTGCCGGAAAGTACGAACAGAACCTCGGTGAAGTCACTGTTAGTATGGAAGTGATCAAACCCAAACTGATTCAAGAGAAAAACATTACTTCTATTGATGAAGCATTGCAGCAGACTCCTGGGGTTTCTATTGTTGATAATGAACCGCAGATACGAAGTGGAAGTGGCTACAGCTTTGGTGCGGGAAGCCGTGTACAGGTGCTCATGGACGACTTGCCCATGATCAGTGGTGATGCCGGCAAACCAACGTGGAGTTTTCTGCCGATCGAAAATGTTTCGCAGGTAGAAATCATCAAAGGCGCAAGCAGTGTATTGTACGGAAGTTCAGCGTTGAGTGGGGTGATCAATATGCGAACTGCATATCCCACAGATAAACCCTCAACACGATTGGCCGTCTATCATGGTATTTATTCTGATCCGCGAACAGACTCGGCAAAATACTGGAGCGGCAATGCTATGCGCTCAGGACTCAACTTTTTGCATACGCGAAAAATAAATAACAACATTGATTTTGTGATCGGTGCAAATGTGCTCGGCGACGATGGGTACCTCGGCCCAATCAAAGATAGCACACAGGCCACAGACGGGAATAAATATAATCCTTTCACCGCAGACCGGTATAAGTCGGAAGCCAGGGCAAGGGTCAACATGAATCTTAGATACCGCTCAAAAAAAATATCAGGGCTGAGCTATGGATTCAATACCAACTGGAGCAACAGTAATTCTTTAGCTACGTTGATCTGGGAAAATACTTCTACCGGTCTTTATTCAGCCTACAAAGGCAGTGCTACACGCACAAAACAACTGCTCAGTACCATAGACCCTTTCATCACCTATTACAATAAAAAAGGAGGAAGGCAATCACTGAGAACGCGGTGGCAATCGCTGGATAACAACAACGACAACAACCAGGGGAATTTCAGTGATGTGTATTACGGTGAATACCAGTTCCAGCAACACTGGGATTCATTGCGTGTAAAAGATTTTACTACTACGTTCGGCATAGTGGGAATTCACACTCTGGCAAAAGGCGAACTTTATACTGGGGGCAATGCTGACGGAAATAATTCCGCCTCCAATTTTGCCGGATACCTTCAGGTGGATAAAAAGTATTTTGACAAGCTGAACCTTTCAGGCGGTGTTCGGTATGAGTATTTCAATATCAACGAAGAGTCGCAGAGCAAGCCTGTTTTCCGGGCCGGAGCAAACTATCAGTTGGAAAAAGCAACCTATTTGCGGGCTTCTTTTGGTCAGGGATTCCGCTTTCCCAGTATTGCAGAAAAATTCGTTGTCACTTCGCTCGGCGCTATTACCATATTTCCAAATCCTGACCTGAAGGCGGAGTCGTCATATAATGCTGAACTGGGGTTGAAACAGGGATTCCGCATAAATAAGTTTTTGGGCTTTCTCGATCTCGCCGTTTTTCAGCAGGAATACAACAAATTTATTGAATTCACCTTCGGACAGTGGGATCCAAATCCCAGCCTTAACAACCAGTTTGGTATTGGCTTTAAAAGCCTTAACACAGGCAAAGCAAGGGTACAGGGCTTTGAAGCATCGCTGATGGGAGAAGGAAAAATAGGTGCCATTCAATTGCAGGCTCTCGCCGGTTATACTTATACTAAACCTGTCAGCCTTACTCCCAACGAAGTGTACGCGAAGTCTCCCGCCTCTCCGGATAATTTTTTCTTCCTCAGTCAATATGCCAATACCTCCTATAAGAGTACGAGTTCTGATCCCGCCAACGATATTCTCAAATACAGAATCCAGCACCTTGTGCGCGCAGACCTCAGCGCTTCATGGAGAGCCTATTCGCTTGGTCTGAGTTTCCGCTCACAGAGCCATATTCAGAATATTGATGCTGCGTTTCAGGTCTTAGAAAAAACTTTTCCCACGATGTTCAATCCGGGAATTAATAACTGGAGGAAAACCCACTCAAAGGGCGATTATATTTTCGACCTTCGCGCCGGCTGGGAAGTGAACGAACACCACGGAATCGCGGTAGTAGTAAAGAACCTGTTGAACCGCGAATACGCTATTCGCCCGCTGGCCATCGAAGAACCAAGACTTACCTCGATACAATATACATTGAAGTTCTGATATGAAGATCGCAGGAATTATTCCCGCTCGCTTTGCCAGCACCCGCTTTCCCGGTAAGCCATTGGTGGATATTCTCGGCAAATCAATGATTATCCGCGTAGTAGAACAGGCAAAAAAGTGCAGCGATTTGGATTGCGTTTTGGTTGCCACAGACGACGTGAGAATTGCCGACCATGTTAAATCTCATGGCGCTGATGCGGTGCTGACTTCTACCGCTCACCAAAGTGGAACAGATCGTTGCAACGAAGCTGTGAAATCTATTTCGAACAGTGTGGATGCAGTGGTCAATATTCAGGGAGATGAGCCTTTTCTCGATCCATCCCAAATTTCGGTGGTGGCAAAACTGATTGCCCGCCCAGAAGTGGAAATTGCCACGTTGGCTAAAAGAATAGATAAGAAAGAAGAACTGCGCGACCCCAACAAAGTAAAAGTTGTCTTCGCTCCATCGGGTCGTGCTATCTACTTCAGCCGTCATGCTATTCCATTTCAGAAGGGAATAGAAATGGAAAATTGGCTCGGTCATTTCCACTACTTTCGCCATATCGGTTTGTATGCATACAAGTTACCGGTTCTTGAAGAAATTTGCGCATTATCCCCCTCACCACTCGAACAGGCCGAGTCGTTAGAACAATTGAGATGGCTTGAAAACGGGCGCAGTATCTATGTTGCCGAAACAATCATTGATACTCCTGCTATTGATACCCCGCAAGACCTGCAGGCGATCATTGAATCTGCAGGCACTCCTTCCGGTAAGTAGCTATTTCTACTCTACGGTGAATTCGAGCACCGAAAGAAAAGTGTTGGAACCTCCCGTCTCAAGTGTAGTGCCCGCCGGCAGCCACATTGGCAAAATATTGGGGTCTGAACCGTAAGAGGCACAAGTCCAATATACGGTTGATCCGTAGTTGCCCTGGCCTCCTGTACAATTGCTTGTGCTGTTGTACATAGATTGCATATTGACTCCCGAAGCAAGCACCCTCGATGAAATGGTCTTTCCATTTACCTTGAAAGAGGTGATCTCGTAAGTGGCTATTTTTGAAGAATTGGTGGGCATCGAATATCCTGAAGCTACCCATCCACAGCGGGCTCCCGCCATCTCATCTGTACTGTTCACAGAAAGATCCACACACCTGTTAACCCGGAACTCGCTTCCATAAACGGAGGTAATTTTCCAAACCTTGCCAGAAGGAACCTGATCAAGCGCTGATACAACGAGCGCACGCGAAAACGACAGTGTGTTTTGAGACTGCATATTCACAGCGAAAAATGCAACGGACAAACAGAGCAGTAATTTTTTCATTTCGGTTAAATTTAGAAGGGTTAAATAATTTTCATTGTCCTTTTCGCAGAACACAGAAATTCACTGTCAAATGTAGTTTTTACAGACAGAAAAACAAATCCTATATTGTATATCGTTTCTTGGTTAGCTTATAATGAAGGGCTGGAGGCACGGCATCTCCTTTTAAATGATTATCGTATGGCCGCTGTATTTTTACTAAAATTCTTCCAAAGAAGAAAACCCACACCAAAAAAGATAGCCGCAGAAAGAACATAGAAAACGGCACTATCCTGAAAACTGCCCTCAGGCGTGGTAAGTTGTTGCCCGTTGATATGAAAGAAAATCGCCGCCAATGCATTATTTATAAAATGAGCGATGATAGATGTCCACAACGAGCCCGACCAATAAACCGCATATCCGAGCATTGCGCCCAACAACACACGCGGCAGAAAACCATAAAACTGAAAATGGATAAAGCTGAAGAGAATAGCGGTGATCCAGATCGCCTCGTGTGGTCGCCCTGTTGCCCGTATCAATAGGGGTTGAAGTGTTCCGCGAAAAAACAATTCTTCGGAAAGTGCGGGAATAACAGCAATGGCGAATAACGTTGACAACAGCGAAATCGGTGAAGTTTCGGATAGAATCACGCGGGTTATTTCTGCAGTCTGGCTTTCTATGGGTTTTAGTATGGCTTCTAAATGTCCGCCTTCGGGGATCAGCCAGCTATTGACGATGCCGATAAGATCTATCATTCCTCCGGAGAAGGCGATCCAGATAGGAACGGTCAGCGCAAGCCAGGATATTTTTCTCAGCCCCATATCCCTGATATGGGGTGCCCCAAAGACAACTAAAAATACTAATACAGGAAGAATAAAAGTTCCAAATTGCGTGGCATTGATAACCCAGCGCAAGGCTTCGGCTCTATCAGGTGTTGGGTTTTCATACAACTGAGCGACTTCCTCCATCGGAATGCCAAACACGCCTGTCCCTACACCAATAGCCATTAAGCCGCCAAAAGTGGTTCCTGTAATAAAGAAGGCAAAAAGAAAAAGGAGCTTCAGTCCGGGTGAAAAATTGCTGATAAAAGGATTCATAGTGTCTGTTTGGCTGACAAACATAAGAAGGCGGAGGATGTATTTCTGCTTACCGGATGAAGCCGGTCTGTTCCCGTCTGTTAGCGCCAAACTAAATTTCAATTCAACCAATTGCGTAGAATACCTTTGCGCCCGTGATAAAAATCGGAAATATTGAGCTACCCGATTTTCCATTGCTGTTGGCACCGATGGAAGATGTCAGTGATCCTCCCTTTCGTATGGTATGCAAGGAAAACGGCGCAGACCTGATGTACACAGAGTTTATCAGCAGCGAAGGGCTGATCAGAGATGCGGCAAAGAGCAGAATGAAGCTCGATATTTTTGAATACGAACGACCAATTGGTGTGCAGATTTTCGGCAGTGAAATTGATACGATGGTGAAATGTGCGGAGATCATTGAGCGTACAAATCCTGATCTGCTCGACATCAATTATGGTTGTCCGGTGATGAAAGTAACCTGCAAAGGTGCCGGCGCCGGTATATTGAAAGACATTCCGAAAATGGTACGGATGACAGAAGAAGTGGTAAAAGCCACGAAGCTACCGGTCACAGTAAAAACCCGCCTCGGATGGGATGATCAGACAAAGAATATTGTTGATGTGGCCGAGCGGCTACAGGACATCGGCATCCAGGCGCTGACGATCCACGGAAGGACGCGGGTGCAGATGTACAAGGGAGAGGCCGATTGGACACTGATAGCAAAGGTGAAAGAAAACTCACGCCTCCACATTCCTGTTTTTGGAAACGGAGATATTAATTCTCCGGAAAAAGCATTAGAGTATAAAAACCGTTACGGTGTAGATGGTATTATGATAGGCCGCGCAAGCATTGGTTATCCTTGGATATTCAACAGAATCAAACACTTTTTTAAAACGGGCGAAAGATTAGCACCGCCGACCATTCAACAGCGGACAGAAACCTGCAGAAAACATTTTGAGTTTTCTCTCAAGTGGAAAGGAGAAAAGTTGGGTGTGTTGGAAATGCGACGGCATTATACTAACTACTTCAAAGGATTGCCCAACTTCAAAGATGATCGAATGGCCTTGGTGACAATGATGGAGCCGGAAGCTATTTCAAATAAATTGAAAGAAATTGCAGTGAGGTATGATGGTATTGAATTCGTCAACTGATACAATTTTTTTGAATATTTTGTACTCTGTCTCTTTGCGCACTTTGCGGTAAAATTTTTTTGAGGATAATAAATATTGTCGTTTGAAAACAGAAAGTGTTCACGCAAAGCCCGCGTAGTAATAATACCAATTCTATCCAGAAATAGTCCAATACAAATCTCTGATGCTTTGTGTCATTGTGGCTGTGGGTGAAAATATCAAACTATTTTAAGGATAGAAATGGTATAACCTGGATGCCCATCGCACAATACAGGAAACAGGAAATCGAGTCAAAATAAAAAGGGCTATCCCGGATAGGAGACAGCCCTTTTTTATTTCCGCAGGGGTATTACCTGACAACTTTTTGAGTCATCAGCAGTGTTTGTCCACTGACAACCTGGACAGTATAAACCCCTTTACTGAGATCATTGAGGTCAATAAATACTCTTTGTCCGTCATGTGCAGACGAGCGCTCGCGCTTTACCAGTTGCCCGTTAGTTCCAAACAACCGGATGTCTGCTGTTTTTGCATTGGCATCAACAAAGGTCAGTTGTATGCCACCGTTCATTTGCAGCATAGTCACCGCAGGGCGATTGCCGGACTCTGCAATACTGAGCACTTCCTCTACTGCAATAGTGATTTCTTCACTGTCGCTACAAGAAGTGTTGGATGCTGTGAGTTGGACAGTATATGATCCTTCATTATCAAAGGTATGTGTGAAGGAAATATCATTGCTGACTACCGTACCATTGATTGTCCAGATATATGAAGAGGCACTTCCGGCATCTGCCGAGAAAGTGATGTCACCACTTGTTCCCTCTACGATTTGTATATCTGTTGCTGAAGCAAGTATTCCTGCATTTACCGCTGCAGGGTCTTTTATGTCGGCTACTTGAGTGATGTCAGCACAGATAGTTTCTACTGATACTGTATAAACATCAGCAGGCAGGTTTTCGATCACAGCAGTATTTTCAACTGTCTGCCCCTGTGCAACTGTTTCACCGCTATAATTGGTAATTGTATAAGGATAGTCGCTGCCGGCAGAGGTGAATATCTCAATTCTTCCATCGTTGGCAGTGTTGCAATGAGCTACCGAAGTAACGAGCGAGCTTTCAATCTGAGAAGGTTCTTCTATTTTGATGTCAGCAGAAGAAACACCGCAGGAGTTGTCAGCATTGGTCATTTCTACTACGTATGAACCCGCCGGTGCGTTGCTCCATACAGAAGATGTAGTGCCTGAAAATACCGTTGCGCCCAAACCATTGATGATCGAATAGTTCCAGTTTCCTTCGGGAAGAGTTATATCCACCGATCCGTTGTCGCTGCCATAGCAGGTAGCATCCGAAGTTATAACAGACACTGGTGCAGAGAAGTGAATGATCATTCGGTTGCCCTGATAAGGACCCGCAGCGACTACTGAAAGTTCGGTTCCAGTTTCAACCGGCACTACCGTTCCGTTGGAGGTATCTTCCACCGTAATGCAGGAACCCGGCGCAATATTCAGTACATCAGTAATAATAAATGTGTAAGTACCTGCTGTGGGGAGATCAAGGTAAACCGGAATGCTCAACTCATTAGAAAGAGAAGGGCGGGCATCAATCGTCATCAGCTTATTATCAGCCGATACAAGCGCAAATTCAGGTGAGGTAGTGACCATGCTCTCAAACTTTTCTGCATCGTATTCGTGCTCGTAATTATCAGTTGCACCATCTACAAAGGCGATCACTGCCTCATCGGCCTGGTTATCTTTTTCAATGCGGAGACGGATCAGTTGTGCATCTGGCCCGTTTCTGACAAAGGATGACCCTGTTTCAGAGTTGTGTGTCTCCTTAAAATTGAGGTTCTGACTTCCTGCAGTAGCCTGTACGAAAAACGACTGACTGTGTGCAATGAAGCGACTGGCCGAACCCACCTGAGTGTTAGCATTGTAAGAGCGGTAGCCCGGCAGTTGAGAGTCGAAAACGTAATAAGTCGCAACATTTGAACTATTGCCTTCTACCGCTTCCCAGTCAACTTCAGAGGGATATACATTAGTGACGAGGTTCCATCCGTCGCCTGAATTGGGTGTAACTGTATAGCTGAGCGGAACTGCGACATCTCCTTTCTGAATGGTGCCGGTAACATCAACTGTGTTTGCCGGTGCCGTCATATAAACGATGTATCCGTTAGCACTGGAAAGTGAATTGGTAACATTGGTTGCCCCAACCCACCCAACGTTTCTGCCACCGGTTTGTGTTTCGTCATAATGCTGTATGTTGTTTAAAGAGTTTACGGGGAAATCAGCTCCGGTAAATCCAGTGGTAAGAATATCATCATTCCAGTCTGCAATGGTTCTGCCCGTAATCGGACAGCCGAGAAATACCCAGTTCTGCAAAGACCCCGGTAAATAGCGTTGCAGAAGGACGTTGCCCGATATATCTGCTCCCGAACGGATCGCCCCGATAGAACCCGATCCGGAAGTATTGGAAATAAGCGTAAGATTTCCTCCGGTGGTCAGAGTGGCCTCCTCAGGACGCAGAACTCCGGAGACCTCAGTGGCTGTGGACAATGTTACCGAACCATTGTCATTATCAATTACGAGGTGGTTGAAGTTGGTCGTTACGCTGCCTCCAATGCTTTGGGCAACGGCACCTTTCATTGTAATGGTTCCCGTATTTTTTACAAATGCTCCGTCATTGTCCCAATCGCCATAAACCTTCAGGTCTTTAGCCGTTCCATTATTAAATGTTCCCCCGCTATTGATGGTGATGTCTTCACACGCAGCACCTGCATTGAGAGTAACGGTATGTGTATTCTGAATGATCAGGTTGGTATAGCGATTGAGTGTGGCCGTAGATGCACTGGGTGGTCCTGAAGGAGCCGTTGACCAGATAGCGTCGGTAGTATTACCGGTGGAGCGGCTGTAAATTGTTCCGCGACATCCCTTCTGGGTGATCAGCACATCATCGAGGGCATATTTTCCTCCCGTAGAGGCTGTGTGAATAAATCGGGTACCAAAATAACTGATGTCGCTATAGGTTGCATCCGTACCGGTACCTGCTGAGACAAGGTTGTCAAAATCACCATCGAGGTCATATTTTAGAGTAAAAAGACCGTCCTCATCCCGGGTACTTTCAAAGCCAACTTCCGATTGTGAAGTGCCCCAGTCAAGGGGGACGGTAGCGATAACGGAGGCAGTTGCTCCATTTTCAATCCTCCACAATCTGAGAGAATCGGGATCCCCGCTAAGTATAGGATCAACACCCAAAGCGTAACCATCTACACTCGTACTCCAGAGATCGCTCTCGTTGGCTGCGATGAAACAAAGGAATTTGGTGCTGGGCGAAGGCTCGATGGTATATGTTTTCAGGTTAAATCGCCAGGTGGTAGTTAAGCCCGGCATATAGGCATCATCGGTATCAGTATAGATATAAGCTTGCCCCGGACTTCCTGAACTTACATGCCGCAGGGAATAGGTTCCGCTCGCAGGAGAAGTGCTATTTGCCGTCCAGGTTCCCGAACTAACTGCCGTCCATCCATTAATATTTCCATCTTCAAAGTCATCGCTGAGAATAGTCTCATACCCCATTTCATCATCAGTAATGTTCAGATCAAACACAGAGGGAGAAACCGAATATGCATTGAGTCCGCCACTTATATTCTGCAACTCAAATTTCAGGTTGGCAATGTCATCACAATCGGTATTATCTGTGATGTTAAGCACTACTGTCTTGTCTGCACTGCTGCCTGCCGGAAAAGTAATGCTCTGTGTAGTGTATGAATCAACTCTTTCGTCGTCGCCGGAGATCAGAACCACATCAGCAGTAGTAGCTACTGTGGGGAAGGGGTTGGTGATCTCAATGGTCAGTGTATATGTGCCGCCGGAGAGATCTTCGTCAATAGTTGCGCCGGTGGTGGTAAAATTGATATAGGTATTTTCCGGAAGTGTCAGCACGCGAAAATTGTCAAATTCCTGCCCCTGCAGTGGGGTGGAACTTCCATCAGTATGAACGGCCATAACGCCAAAATAGCCATTGGAAGAAGGGGGATAGGTATTGTCTTCTACAAAATATTCGCTGTCAATCGTGCTTGAATGTAAAACAGTTGATTCGCTTTCCGGGCAATCCAATGCAGTGAGGCCATCGGTAGAAGAGGTGGGAAGAGGGCTGGTGCGAATAGTCCATAGTCCATCCTGATCACGTGTTATTTTAAAGGTGACTCCCCAGTCGGTAATACCGTTGGTAATAATATCTTCTGTTTCAAAAATTACATCCGGTGTGCCGTTGTCCACGCGCTCCAGTCGGATTTCGTCGTCTCCGGAGTCGTCGCCAATCTGGATGCGGTAGCCATCAACGGTAGCAGATTCGAGATTGGATTCGCTGGCGTAAAGCCAAACATACGTCTTATTGGCATCGGTAGCGGATTGCCCGCGCCTTCCTACCCAGAAATACCATTCCTGCTGCGATTCCCAGTCGGCAATCTGGCTGCTGAGGTATTGTGTACCGGCGGTAGAGGCGTTGAGCCGCAATGTATGGCTATTCAGGTCTTCCGAACCACTGAGCGTAGAAGCATCGCTTTTCTCTACTATTGTGAAGTTGCCGGTATCTCCTCCCCAAGCAGGACCACTGGAAAAATTTCCATCCGAAAAACTGTCGCTTGATTCAAACTCGAAATAAGCCATGAAGTTGTCGCCGGAATTATCATCCTTCTTATACTCACCACAACCGGTGGAACTGGAACTGTTACCTTCGATCTGCCAGTAAACTTCAAGAACATAAGTTCCCGATAGAGTAAGACCACTCAAGAGATTAGTCGTACCTGAAGTCACTGAATATCGCTCATCATAAGTTCCGGGGCACGGGGCGGCACAGGTGCGGGGAAGAGCTATAGAAGTGAAACTTCCAGGCGTGTCGCACATTCTATAAACTCTGTAAAATACAGCAGTGCTGCTCGTTTCACATACGTTGCTCGATGCGTCCTTATAGGTGCGCAGCTCACCGCCTTTCAGGGTCAGGGTTCCCCCTGAGGAGAATCGCCCAAGGAAATAATCATCGAGTGAGGCATCAGACAAGGGATTCTGGTCTCCGGCAAGATACACGTCGGAACCGTTATTGATGAGAATCCGGCTTTGCGATATATTCCATTGCGAAAAAGTAGCAACAGGAAATAAAAGCAAAAAGAAGAGGGCAAAAGATTCAATCTTTAGCATTTTTGATAGGTTTTTATGATTAGCAGAACAGCCATTTATGGAATTGGTCAAAGTAAAATTACACTGTTTTTCTGCCGACGCAAAATATTTAATACACAAGTGAAAATAACTTACGAAACCGGCGTAATCCCGGCATCTTATTGACAATCCACCGTTGAAAATGAAGGTGTAGCCACTATCCGGATGGAAGAATGCGAGAATTCCTGCCTTTCCCGCTTTCCTTTGCTCCGAGTCTCAGGTTTCCAAGGGGGCATATCTCCCGGAAGAACCGTCTGCCGGTTTTTCAGAAAAAAAATTGCAGTACTTGCTGTTATTGGAATTTTAAACGCTTTCCGATGGGCAAGTTTTGACAGATGATTGTAATTTGCGTTTTTTTCCCGGAAATAGCGGTAATGTACAACACGGAAATCAATTTATTTTTTTAAAAAAGATGAGCGATAAACATACATATATAATCGGAGAAATAGGGCAAAATCACAATGGTTCTGCTGATCTGGCAAAACTATTAGTCGAGATTGCTGCACGCGAAGTGAAGGTTGATTTAGAAGATGTCAATTTGAAGGTACGTGGAATGGATGCAGTGAAACTGACGAAACGCGACCTGAAAGAAGAACTGAGTCATTCGGCGATGAGCAAGCCATATAACAGCCCACACTCTTTTGGCAAAACCTATGGCGAACACAGGGCTGTTCTTGAATTGACCGATGAGGAGCATTTCGAAGTATATAAACACGCAAAAAGCCTGCAACTCGATTTTGTCGAAACACTTTGCGCAAAGGGATGTCTTTCTATCCTGAAATATTTTTCTCCTGATGCGCTGAAAGTTGCCAGCCGCGATCTGACCAATCTGCCGTTGCTCGAAGCACTCGCAGAGACCAAAATTCCGATCATCCTATCTACTGGTATGGCAGGGAAACAGGAACTCGATGAGGCACTGGATGTGATCGCGAGGCACCATAGTTCGATTTCAATCCTGCATTGTGTTTCGGAATATCCCACACGTCCTGAAAATGTAAACCTCCGCACCATTACATACCTGATGAAACATTATCCCCAGTACAGGATCGGTTTCAGCGACCATACCATTGGTATTGTGACTCCGGTAGCTGCGGCTGCAATGGGCGCAAGGATTATCGAAAAACACATTACCATTGACAGGAAAATGAAGGGGACAGACCAGGCCGGATCACTCGGCCCCGATGGCATTATGAGAATGATGCGCGATCTCCGGCTCCTTGAAATATGGTACGGAGAAGAGGATATGTTCATCGAGGATTCCGTACAATCGGCCAGAGTTAAACTCGAACGATCAATCGCCTCAGTGCGCCCGCTGATGAAAGGAGAAATAATCAGCGAAGAAGACCTTCACATGCTTTCTCCAGGCGATGGATTTAAGTGGAGAGATAAAAAAGAAGTGATAGGAAAAAAAGCAATGATGGATATCCCCGCAGATGAAATCATTTATGCTAACATGATTGCCTGAAAGGATGCTCCCAAAACTGATCATTACGGATATTGACGGGGTCTGGACAGACGGCGGAATGTATTACGACCAGACAGGGAATGAGTGGAAAAAGTTCAATACCTCCGATAGTGCGGGTGTATTATTTCTTCGCCTTCTGAGTATTCCGGTTGCTATAATCACCGGAGAAAACACAACCATTGTGGCCAATCGCGCAAAGAAACTCGGAATCGAAGAGCTGCATCAGGGAGTTCATAACAAGTTGAAGGTCGCACAGGAGATTTGCAAGCGAATGCAAATTGGTCTGCACGAGACAGCATATATCGGCGATGATATCGGCGACATTCCATTGCTCCGGAATACGGGACTCAGCGGTTGCCCCGCGAATGCACCCGACTATATACAAAAGATCGTACATACAGTTACAAAAAATAGGGGAGGAGAAGGGGCATTCCGGGAATTTGTAGAATGTATTCTTCAGAAAGAAAATATGTTCGAAAAAGTACTTTCAAATTTTGAAGAAGGAACCCTGACCCGCAATTCAAAGCAATAATAGGTATGAAAGACTATGTCATCATAGTTGCCGGAGGAAGCGGGCTGCGCATGAAATCTGCTCTGCCTAAGCAATTCATTGATCTCAAAGGCAAGCCGCTATTGCTTCACACCATGGAAAAGTTTCACCGGTTTAAC
>JADLBA010000275.1 GCA_020848015.1 Crocinitomicaceae bacterium
GAGATCTGTACCGAATAGTAATTTAGAATACAGAAGTCTCACGAAGCAGCGAAGGAGTGAATATTATGTGTAATTAATACGGTGTATCGCTCCATAGGAGGACGACGCACCGGTAAGCGGAACTGGTAAGTTTTACTTCTTGTACATCATGAACCGCAGAGTAAATAGCCGTACGCTCGGTGGTGTGAGAGTCTTTCTCCAACAGTGAAAACTGGCAGGCGGACTACTTGATTTTGCATACAACGAATTCTCTCAAAAATAGAAAACTCCCGAACGATCATTCAGTATGCGGCGCGAAGAACTTGATCAGAAATTATGCGGCTATTTCATTATCAACAGGTAAAGACTGGCAAACGTGATGGCCAGCATTACCCATTTTTTTATCCTTGAGTGCATAAATCGTTGGTTAAAGTTCTGCATACAAAAATGAGCTTAATCAACGGTAAGATATGACAAATGAATGCTGAGTTTTCCTTTCTAAGTAGTGAATTGAGGGGTGAAGAAAATAATTAATGCAACAAAAATTAGCGTTTTGCGCAGTAAAGGCGTTAAGGAAACTTCACAGTAAAGTGTGGATATCTCGCCGGTATATCTTTAGCCTGAGCTGATCATGGGTATATTTTTAATTCCGATATAATATGGCGTTATTAACGAATGAAAGCCTCGTCACTACAACAATCCCAAATTCTTGTTTCACTGCCACTTGTTGGGTTGGGTGCAATTAATATCCTGCAGGCGTTTTTCAATATTAAATTTGACTACTTTATTCTTCCTGGAAGTGCTTCCTTGTGGTTTGTTCTTTCGGGACTTTTTCTTCTCGCATTTGCCGTTGCTGTGATTACACGAAAGAAGGCGAAGATCATTGCGCTGTTAGTGGCGCTAGTAATGACATTTTTTGTGGCTGTTGTTTATGTGCCCAACCTCGGTAGCGATGTCTTTTCTACAAAATTTGTTTCCATACTGAATATGTGTAAAGATTTGATACTGGCTGCGGGCGCTTTGACTTACGCCGGCCTTGTTTCTGCTAAAATGTAGTTGTTTTTTGTTTTTTGTTTTTTTGGTTAATTTGGAAAACCACCTATCTCCGGGTGGTTTTCTTTTAGCTTCAATTAACGATATATATAAAACATTTTCGGTATTTATTTTTTTACAACAGTAAATTTGTAGCGCAAAAAAAAGCAGAAAATGTTAGGGCTCTATATTATTGGGATTGCATTCGCACTGATTGGAATGTGGGTGCAATGGAGATTGAAATCGAAATTTGAAGAATACTCAAAAGTTCAGTTGGGTTCTGGACTTAGTGGGAAGGAAATCGCTGAACGGATGCTCAGAGACAATGCGATTTTCGATGTGAAGGTGATCAGCGTAGAGGGGCAGTTGACAGATCACTACAATCCTGTAAACAAAACAGTGAACCTCAGCCAGGGAGTTTATCACGGAAGATCAGCTGCTTCGGCGGCAGTAGCCGCACATGAGTGTGGTCATGCGGTACAGCATGCTACGGCATACACTTGGTTAGGACTGCGTTCCAAACTAGTCCCTGTGGTGAGTGTCGCCAGCGGAGTTATGCCGTGGATACTAATGGCCGGAGTCTTTTTTCTGAGTCGTTATCCATCGTTGCTGTTGATTGCCATCATCGCACAGGCGGCAATTACATTATTCACCATAGTGACGCTGCCCGTTGAATATGATGCGAGCAACCGCGCTCTTGCTTGGATACAGGAAAAAGGAGTGGCCAATGCTTCGGAATTTGATGATGCTAAAGATGCCCTGAACTGGGCTGCCCGCACTTACGTCGTTGCTGCTCTTGCCGCAATTGCTCAACTGCTTTACCTTATTTCGCGGTACAGCGGAAGGAGAGAATGATTTATTTCGTCCATTGATGATGGGCTTCAAGAATCTGAATTAGCAGCGGGCTCTTTCCGTCGTTTTGCCAGATATGAGTGGCAAATGGTACGCGTTCTTCATCGCTCCACTGTTGATTCATTCGACGCAGGATTTCTTCCCTGTCTGTTCCATCTCTTTTCATTACCCGTTCAATCCGGAGTTCTGTGGGGGCAGTGACGAGGATGATTTCATCACAGTCCTTGTAAGCGCCCGACTCAATCAAGATGGCGGCCTCACGCATCAGATATGGATACTGTTTGTGTGCCGTCCTCCATTGTTGCCACTCTTCCGCAACGGCAGGATGAATCAAGGCGTTTAGTTTTCGAAGCGATTCGGCATCACTAAAAACCTTTTCTGCCAGTTTTTTCCGGTCGAGTTTCCCTCCCGTAATGATGTCTTCGCCCACGACGGCGATAACACCTTTCAGAATTTCGGGACGTTTTTCATAAATATTCTTCGCCACGTCATCAGCATAGAATACAGGTATCCCCAGCGACTCAAATACCTGCGCTACGGTTGATTTTCCACTGCCTATTCCACCAGTGAGTCCTATGATTCGCATTGAACAAAATTAGTCCGTCTGCGATATTGAGAATTACATTTGCTCCAAAAACGTTATGGCACTTATTGCTCCTTCCATTCTTTCTGCAGATTTCGGGAATCTACAGCGTGATGTTGAAATGATCAACCGGTCTGCTGCTGACTGGTTCCACATTGATGTGATGGATGGAGTATTTGTTCCCAATATTTCGCTGGGGCTGCCGGTAATAAGGGCGATCAAAGCACATTCGAAGAAAATACTCGACGTACATTTGATGATGATACAGCCTGAGAAGTATTTGGCAGAATTCAGGGCGGCAGGTGCAGATATACTGACGGTTCATATAGAGGCAAGTCCTCATTTGCACCGTACTCTTCAGGCAATCAAGTCAGAAGGTATGAAGGCCGGTGTTGCGATCAATCCACATACTTCTGTAGAAGCATTGGCCGATATTATTACAGACGCAGATATTGTTCTTGTAATGTCAGTAAACCCTGGATTCGGTGGCCAGCAATTCATTGAGCATACCTATAAAAAGATGGAGAAGTTGAGGAGAATGATTGATGATGCAAAATCAAACTGCCTGATAGAGGTTGATGGTGGTATTTCTATAAAAAATGCAGCAGCACTTGTCCGTAAGGGAGCAGATGTGCTGGTGGCAGGAAATGCGGTATTTACCCATCCTGTGCCAGAGGAGGCAATTGCTGAATTAAAATCCATCTGCTGATTTTTTTTAACAACCCCCGAATTTCACCGGCCTCGTTTCAACCCGTGATAGCGGCGAAATCGTACATTTGTTTCTTTTTTCCTACATAATAATGACAAAAAAACTCTCTAATGTCAACATCTATAAATTCCGTGTGATCATTGACACGGAGGAGGATGTGTTCCGCGATATTGAAATAGAAACCGATGCAACGTTTGAGAACCTGCATTTAGCGATCCTCGATTCATTTGATTTTGAATCAGGCGAAATGGCCAGTTTCTACATGAGCAATGAGCAGTGGGAAAAGGGCCTTGAGGTTCCGCTGATGGAAATGGAGGGCAAAGGAAAGTCAGTTATCAGCATGAAAAACTGTAAACTGAGCGATATGGTAACCCAGCCGGCGGACAAGGTATTGTATGTCTATGACTTTTTGCGGATGTGGATCTTTTATGTAGAGTTAGTGGAGATAAAAAAAGATAAACCAAGTACTATTTATCCAAGAGTAGCGATGGCTTATGGTGATGCGCCAGCGCAGGATTCAAAGGAAATGGACTTGTTCGGAAATGAATTTTCTGAAGATGAATTCAATGAGGTTCATGGTTTTGAAGAAGAAGAAGAGGATGAATTTGACTCCGGAGATGAGTATTTCGATGAAAATGAATTTGACGGCCCCTATACCGAGGGCAAGGACTTTTGATTGCGGAATGCAGGACTAACCGGTATTTATATTTTTTTCTATTGAAAAAGCTTTTTCCCTAACAGAGCTGATTTTCGCACAATGCTTATTACACTGCGCTTTCCAATGATTTCCTTTACCGCGTTGCTAGGTATTTTCTTTTTTTCATGTGCCCCTCAGGAGAGAAAGGTAACCCCCGATATGATCAATTTTCCACAGACTGCTTCGGGTGAGGCAAATTCTGGCGAGTCGCTACCAGCAATTACTTTTGACAGCATAGCTTATCATTTTGGCACTATCGCCATTGGCGAAAAGGTGATACATTCCTATCAATTCACCAACACGGGAGATGCTCCGCTGGTGATTTCTCAGGTAAGTCCCAGTTGCGGATGTACAGCACTGAAAGACTGGCCGCAGGAACCAATATTTCCGGGTGAAGGGGGTAAGATAACTGTAGAATTTAACTCCACCGGATTTCCGGGAGCTATCGAAAAAACTATTGTGGTTGCCACCAACTGTATTCCGAAAGACTGGTACCTCAAGCTCTCGGGGCAGGTATTGGGCAAGGAATCAGGGTCAGAAGGAGCGCAGGGCGTTGAAATGGAAAGAATCAGGTAATTCCTCGAGAAGGAGCGTTAATTTATTGGATGAAATGACTAATTTCGCGCTCTATTAATAACACATCATGCAAACTTTTTTTTTAGTGAATGAAGGAACCCAACAAGGTAGCGAACCAATGCAGCTCATTATCATGTTAGGGGGAATGTTCCTCATCATGTATTTTTTTATGATCCGTCCTCAAATGAAAAAAATGAAGGAGGCAAAAAAATTTCAGGAAAGTATTTCTGTTGGTGATCGCATCGTTACCCTCGGTGGAATTCACGGTGAAGTGATTGAGATAGGCGACAAAGACATTGTGATCAAGATAGATCAGGGGCGTATGCGTATTGAAAAGGCAGCTCTCAGCCCTGATCGCAAGGTGGCTGAAGCAACGAAATAATTATCGAGAAATGAGATTGTTAAACCACTCTTCTTTAGGGTGGTTTTTTTGCTGAAGGATTTGGACACACCGAGGTCTAATATGCTTTATGTAAAAAAACGGGGATGTTTCCCCGTTTTTTTTTAAAAGCGATGCGAAAAAGGAGCCGCGTTCATCTTTAAGAAAGATATAGTTCCTTCTTTAAATCTATTTTACCAATACCGGCAGTACAAGGTTCTGACCACTATTACTGATGGCTTGGATTGAGTACATACCACCGGCCATACCGTTGCGATTAATTTGAAGTCCATTTTGTGCAACTGGCCACAACTTTACAATTTCTCCGGTTACATTTCTCATTTCTACTTTCCACACGCCCTGGGGCAATCTTAACGTTGAAATATCTTCAAATGGATTCGGATAGAGAAAGAGAGCAGCAGGAGATTTCTCTTTCACTCCAACAACAAAATACGGAGCCGAAGTTCCTGTACAGCCAAATTCATTTTCCACGCTTACTGAATATTCTCCGTCTTCAGCGGGCTGGTAGTGGTTGCCGGTTGCCCCTTCAATAACTTCTCCGTTAAGATACCAAGTATAAATTCCTTCTGGAGAGGCCGTTAGTATATCATTGTAATAGACCAGTGATACATCGGGTACATCCACTACCGCGATGGTTTTACTTCCTTCTGATTCACAGAGAGGGTTAGTCAACTGTAGCAGCAAAGTGTGTTGCCCAATTTCATCGGCGATAAAGCTAATTTCAGCACTATTAGAAACGGGCTGTCCATCAATGCTCCAGTTGTATTCTTCGACATAATTCTGTTGTTGGTTGATATAGACTTCTGATCCTTTGCAGGTATTGGATGCGCCGGCGATATTTTGCAATGAGCCGCAATCATAGATCGTATGCCAAGTAGTATTTGTTACAACTGCGGGATTTTCATCGAAATAAATATTGGCTGTGTTTTCTATTACGTCGCCAATAGATATAGAAGGATGTGTTCTTATTTTATAGATCACATACCCTTGGCTTCCTTCAGGATCACTGAGTGAATCGGGGAGATCAATGTTATTAAAAATAAAGCGCAAGTCGCCATTGTCATTGACTAAGGTCTGCATATTGTGAGAGGCAGTCAACGGCTGGAACGATGCCAAGTCGAGATGGTCAACATCCAATTGGTCTATAATTTCAACCCGCTCGGCTGGGGCGTTTCCAGTATTCTGGAAGCGGATCCGGTAGGTGAGTTCGGTATCTTCCAGAATAAAGTGGGGTTCTGCATAACCTTCAGGCATGGCTGTTTTGTCGTTTGGATCATAGCTGCATGAAACCACTGGATTTTGGGTCCAGGTATTTTCAAAAAATATATTCTCCGCATCATCGTATAAGACAAGGTGAATAGTGAGGGGAAAGTGTTGACCGATGAAACCGGGACCGGGACCGTTGATGTGGACATTGTAATTCAGGCTTTCGCCGGGTTGTTGATCATTGATGTTCCATGTGATCACTCCTCCGTTTTGAGTGTTAAACGGAATCCCCGTAGTAGTTGGAGAAAAGCTCAACGAAGTAGATGCGGTAATAGTTAAGGTTCCATCGAAGGCTGCGTTTCCGATATTTGCTACCCATAGCCCGACATTTAATCCATTCTGGCATTGCAACAGAGAACTCCAGTTGCTTAACCCGCTGTATTGATTGAAGAAAGGGGTGGTGGAGTGCAGAGGAATATTTATACACCCCGGAGAGTTGACACTGAAGGAGGTCGCAGTAGTCCAGGCGTTTCCGTCACCCAGCCACTCAAGCGTATAAGTTCCATCCGGAACATTGGGAAAATTAAAATGGCCGAGTGTGTCAGAATACGCGGTCATATTTAGCTCCACAAGATGGATAGGCTGATTGGCTACTGCTGCCTCGACAAAGAGGCCGGTACCTTGTGTTCCATTGCTGTTAAGATCATTGAAGACTGTACCGGAAACTCCGATCGGATCAACGAAGGGAATATTATAGGTGATGTATTGTGCACAACCAGTGGAATCGGTGACGTATGCGTAATGATTTCCTTCTGTGAGCCCACAGGCCACGGAGCCGTTGTTCAGGCCATTGGAAGTACCAGACCCCGCGACATAATAATGATAGGGCGGGATGCCGCCGGATGCACTCATTGATACACAACCTCCATTCAAATTGCACGGAGTAGGGTTCGACACTACTTCTACCTCGATATTCATTGGTGGGGAGATGTTCACCGGAAAACAATTTTGAAACGAGCCAATTTGATTGCTTCCGCTATCATACGCCACAACGCTTGCACACACTTGTGTAACATCAGAAGTAATATTTAATGGATAGGAAAACTGTGAGGTAGTGAATTGCGCAGTGCCGCTGACACCATTTGAAAACTGCCAGTCGAGCACAAACAATACACCGTTGGCGCAGGCTCCGGAGGCCAATAATGCAGTTTGGTTGTTCGGGGTGGAACAAATTGATCCTGAGTGAAAAGTGACAACGGGGTCACACTGCGCTTTTATTTCTGAAATGTTTAATGAAATACAAGTCAGGAAAAACAAGTAAAATTTTTTCATTGGTAAACAGATAAAAGGTAAATGGGTAGGTTAAACTTCGGCGGGTGAAACAGGGGTTTCGTACCATAGACTAATA
>JADLBA010000276.1 GCA_020848015.1 Crocinitomicaceae bacterium
CGGAGATGATTTTACTGCGGCTTATGAAACCCGTTTTTATTCTCTCGAACTGAACAACCCCGCTACCTATACAAAATTTATCTCGGAGATCTATAATATTCAGGGAGCCAGTTATACTCTTGGTGAATATACGTACAGCAAAATAAACGAAATAAAGGACAAAGCCTATCGTGAGGCCTGGACGGATGCACAAAACAGAGCCAATATGCTCCTTGCCCTCGGCGGTTACAAAACATCCGGGGTGAATTCGATGGAAGATATGTCAATGAACTATATTCCTATGTCTGGCTCAAACAACTACTACTATGACGATACTACTCTTTCAACCAATACCGAACTCCTCGTTTCCTTCAGTGCACAACTCCGCGTTGTTTATCTCTTTGCCAAATAAATGATTTTTTCAATGGATAAAAAAAGCGGTCACCTGATTATCTGGTGACCGCTTTTTTATTTCAACAGGAATGTAACCCGAAAAAGAGTCTGTTCGCCTTTGGCGAATACGCCGGTGGTGGATCAATCCTGCCGTTATAGACACTAATGAGAATTTTAATTAAAATATTTCTTTGCATTGAACTGCTGACCAGTGCGTCTCATTCTCTGTATGCTCAGGAAGAAAGTATAGATGATTCGCTGATGATCTCGGTCAACGGATCTGTGAAAGAAGAGATGGGGCAACCGGTTTCCAATATTATCATTATCAACCGACGGACGAAAAGAGGCTCATTTGGGAAAGCAGATGGGACTTTTCTGATCAAATGTTATAAAACCGATACATTGTCGGTAACCTCGCTGGGATACCATACCCGCAATATTTGTTTTGCTGATTCAGCGCTAAAGCCGGTGTATTACCCGGTAATTTACATTGAAGAACGGATATTCCGGTTACCAGCGGCGGAGGTGTTTGCACCCCGCGATCTCGAAGAGATTCAAAAAGATATTGCCCGCCTGGGGTACGATGAAAATGATTATATGCTGAGTGGAATCAATGCGGCGGTGAGTCCGATTACTTTTCTATACCAACAGTTCAGCAAAAGAGAACAGAGCAGACGACAGGTGGCACAGTTTGAAAACGAGGACCGCAAACGCGAATTGCTGAAAGATTTATTCCAACACTATGTAGATTATCAGATCATTGATCTCTCAGATGATGAATTCGACGATTTTATCAATTTCATCAATGTTTCCGATGCTTTTTTGAAATCATCTACACAATATGATTTCCTTGTGTTTGTAAAAGATCGTTTTCGTGATTACAAAGTAATGAAACGGCAGAAAAAACTGAATGAAGCGGATTACGATTACGACAAGGACTGAGATTTTTTGCTGACCACTCCTGCGGCAATAATGCTATACGATTAGCTCTCTTTGCTTTGCCTTTAATAGTTCGACGGAACAAAATCTTTCAATTTAATTTTGTAGCTTCGCCGCAAATTAAAGAAGCAAGAATTTTTTGCTTCTCCGACCTCAACCTTAAATATTACTCCCATGAATAAAAATTACCTGCTATTTTCTGTATCTACTTTTTTTATTTCCTTTCTACTCAGCGCAAATATTGCTTTTGGACAATGCAAACCGTCTATCCGTATTGATGGGAACATTAGTATTGTAGATCAGACCAGTCCTGCCGGCCTTCAATTTCCGATATGGTTAAAAACGGGGCAAACATTGGCGATTGATCAGAGCACTTTCTCCATCTCCGTTATTGAATTTATCGTGGACGGAAATGCGCTCGCTTTTTCTCAGGTGCTGACAGTGACGACCGTACAGACAGTACCTGCTGATCGGGTGTGGAAGGTTGAATCAGTAGTGAAACAACTTAATCCCTCTTCCTATTCGAGCATTACCTATTCGAATTATGGTACCTATTCGTGGAAAGTCCCTGCGTGTGCATCCTATATATGTATTGAAGCTTGGGGCGGCGGCGGCGGCGGTGGTGGGAATGCAACGCAATCTGGCAGTTATGCCGGAGCCGGTGGTGGAGGAGCGTATGGGCAGGAATGTTTTAATGTTACACCCGGCACAACCTACACTGTAACTGTAGGCGCAGGCGGAACTGGAGGATCATCTTCCGGAGGTGCTGGTGGTTCAGGTGGATCAAGCAGTGTTGGAAGCCTTATCACTGCTGGCGGTGGCTATGGAGGGACTGGTAATGCCGGTGGCGCGGGCGGTGCGGGCGGCACCTCTACTGCAGCCAATAATATTTCCGGCGGCGATGGGACTAATGGTAACTCCCCTTGTAATACTGCTGGCCTATTTTCTCGGGGAGGAATTGGAGGCAATGGTGGGGCTGGAGGGCTAAACCTCTCACCTTGTAACGGAGGTGTAGCAGGAACGGCTCCGGGAGGAGCAGGCAGTAGCGGTGGATGGTATAATGTACTGGGTGCTGCTGGTGCTGCTGGCAAGGTAGTGATCACTTGGTGATTTTTTTATTTCGGCTCAATAGGGTAGGGTATAGGAGAGTTAAAGATTGACCCGCCTATTTGTTTATTGGGCTTGATATCTTTTCAATGCCTTTTTGCAACAAAGACAGTACGCTAATGATCTGTCCCCTCAGACTAATCCACCGGTCAATTTTTATAACTTTACCCTCACCACCGCCCACTGCATTCATTATGAACTTCCTGTGGAAAAATGCCCTTAGCTTTGCAAAAGTGCTGAAAAGAAAGGATAGTAGCCATACGCCAGAAAAGCAACTTCCCATTGACAGCATTAGTCTGTTTATGTAATTGTAAACCACTTTTAACCTGTATGCGGATTTCGCTATGGCTCATATTTGTTTTTTGTACCGGCACAGTTGCCCGTTCGCAGGAAATGCCGATCAACGGGCCTGATATTCATCAATGTGGTGGCTTCTTGGTTGACAATGGATTAAGCTCTTCCCCTTACACTAATAATCAAAACGAAACGATCACTATTTGTGCTCAGGCTCCGGAGACAATCATCAATCTTTATTTCAGTGTCTTCGATCTCGGTTCGGGAGATTATATGAAGATATATAACGGCCCTAATACTGCGGCTCCTCTCATGGGGACTTACTATGGAACAGATCTTCAAAGTGAGGATGTCACTTCCTCCAATACCTCCGGATGCCTCACTGTATTATTCTTTGCTGATGGCGGTGGTATTGGAAATTTTGGTGCAGAAATCTCCTGTGGGCCACCTTGTGAAAGACCTACTGCCATCATCACCACTGGACAGGAACCATTGCCGGTATTGATCTGTCCAGGTGAGCCGATCACCTTTGATGCATCTTCCTCCACCTTTGCTGCCGGGCAGTCTCTCCAATCTTTTCAATGGGTTTTCGATGACGGAACTACTAATACAACCTCATGGCCTACGGTTATGCATACCTTTCCGGGGCCCGGCGGCTA
>JADLBA010000277.1 GCA_020848015.1 Crocinitomicaceae bacterium
ACAATACTTTCTCTATTACGGAAATCTCCGCACAGTATTTAGTTTACAGGCTCAACTTTGATCAATTCCACATCAAAGATAAGTGTGGAGTAGGGGCCGATTTTGCCCTGTCCATTAGCGCGATACCCTAGTTCCTGCGGGATATAGAATGTGAATTTCCCGCCTTCATTCATCAATTGAAGACCTTCTGTCCAGCCGGGGATCACTTGGTTCAGTCCGAATGTGGCCGGTTGACCGCGATCTACTGAGGAGTCAAATACGGTTCCATCAATCAGAGTGCCGTGATAGTGAACGGTGACCTTGTCGTTTGCATCGGGTTTTAGACCAGTACCTTGTTGGTTGACTTTATACTGAAGGCCGCTACTGGTCGTTTTTACACCTGGTTTATTTTTATTGGCAGCAAGAAACTCCTCTCCTGCCTTACGGGCAACGGCAGATTTTTCTTCATTAATCCTCTTCATTTCACTGCGGATAAAATTATCTGCCTGATCGGGTGTCATCTGTGCAGAACCAGCTTTTTGTTCCTTCATCCCTTTTGTAAAGGAATCAAGGTTGATCTTATCTAATCCTGATTGCTTAAGATTTTCAAGCATCGAAACTCCCAGCGCGTAAGCAAGACTGTCTTCTTTTGTACTCATGTTTGGATTTTTGTTTGGTTTTTGTGCATCAGTTGAGAGGCACAATGTCATCATTCCGATGACAACGGGAATCATTTTAATTTTCATTTTAGTTTTTTTGGGGGTAAAAGCGATAGCGTTTCAAAAGTCATGCGAAAAACAATAGAGGCTATTTATGCTCAATTTCACCAAGGCCAGGCTCACCAGCTACACCATCATTCTTTTTTACCCGGATAAGTTCCACTTCAAATATCAGTGGCGAATAGGGAGGAATTCCTCCGGGAGGCCTTGCCCCATAACCGAGTTCTTGGGGAATATATAGCTTGTACTTGCTGCCTTCATGCATCAATTGCAGACCCTCAGACCAGCCGGGAATAACCTGACTGAGGATAAAGGTTACGGGTTCGCCTCTTTCTATAGAACTGTCAAATACTTTTCCGTCTATTAGAGTACCGCTATAATGAACGGTCACAGAGTCGTCTGCATCTGGAACCATCCCTGTACCCTCAGTCAGAACTTCGTATTGGAGTCCGCTCGGTGTAACATTAATTCCCTGCTTTGTTTTGTTAGCCTCAAGGAAATCACTCCCTTTTTTCTTAGCCTGGAAAGTCATTTCATCAATAATAAAGTTCCGCGCCTCTTCTTGATCCATGGCTTCAGTACTGTCGCGGAAATCCTTCATGGCTTTTACAAATATTTCATAGTTAAATTCAGGAATATCACCTTCCTGAAGGCTACCACCTACCGAAATACCGAGTGCGTAAGAGAGACTATCGTTACGTGTTTTTAGGTCAGCATTGTTGCCCTTTTTTAAATTATCACACGAGATAAAAAGAGCGGCGATCAGTAAAGTCGCTAAGATTGAATATTTCATTGCAGATAAATTAGAGGCGGCGAATCTACTGCAAAGTGATCCTCCAGTAAAGATTTTTTTTGTTTTGTGAGATTTTAAATGTGCTATAATACAACTTCTTATAGTTTATTCATCCCCGGATGCCTCCATCTGCCTTAGCTCCTCATCTATGATTTCTTCAATACTTTTTCGCTCCGCCTCACTGAGTTTTTTGTCGAGTTTTGCTTGCCTTTTCATAAAGCGATACATATCGCGCTTTTGAATCTCATAGGCAATATAAACAGTGTAGATCTTTTCGTCGCTTAGGTATTTCTCTTCACCGATTTTGCGAAGATCAGCTATCTCGGTATTGGTTACTTCACGCACTAAGCTTTGGAATTTATCATTCAGCTCGCTGGCATTGTTGACCTCCGTTTCTGCCAAGTACTGATCGGTAACCACTTTCATCCGTGTTCCAACCTGCTGTGCGAGTTCTTTCTTTGCCTGAAGATCTGCCTTGCTTTTAGCGACGTTTTCGTCTTGGCTGTCTCCTTTACCCACCGAGCGGAAATACCGTCCGGTGGATTCGTACTTATTTCCCGAAAATGGCTCCTTAATTTTTGTTCCCATCGGGGGGGGCTGTTTGCACGAATGAAGGGTGAATAGGCTGGCACTTAGAAGTGCAATGGAAAGGGTGTAAAAGAGTTTCATTTTTTTGGTGATCAATGGTGGGCGCAAGTTAAAAATTGTGCCAGAATTCTCATCTTCGTCATTGGACAAGTGTGAGAAAGACTCTTTTGTGGTCTATGCTGTTGCTTAACTTTTATTTGCACCTAATAACTACTATAGACAAAGATAGAAGAGCGATAAAAAAAAATACAGAATGTACAGATTCTGTGCTAAACAGCAGAATAGCCCGTCGCTACTCTTATCAGCAGCACTATTCCTGTCAGAAGTATCAGGGTGAGCACTGTTTTTTTGAATGTGTCCTGTGAAAGTTTGTTTAGCAGCTTTTTCCCCAGCCAAGTCCCGATCCATGAAGCTGCAAAAAGTGACAGAACATATATCCAATCTGCATTCGCCATAAATCCCTGTTCGGTATAAATAATAAAGCGGCTCAGGTCAACTCCGAAATCAATTGCTGCTGAGGTTCCTACAAAAATATCTTTCTGAAGATTGAATGCGGCAAGTGATACTCCACGGATAGCTCCGCCGGTTCCGAGAAATCCTGCTGCAAACCCTGCAATGCTCCCACTGGTGATGGCGTTGGTTTTGTTGTCGGGTAATATGATAGAAGGAAAAAGAAGGAAGAAAAGACTGAAGAGTACCAGGAAAATACCGAGTAAGGTATTGGCTGCCCTGTCATCGGCCTGATCTGCCAGCAGCGCACCACCAATTGTAAATAACAGGCTTGGAATTCCATAGAGCAAGAGAAGCCTAAGGTTGATGTGTTTCCAAAACAGGGCTATTTTGCTGATATTGCTGAAGATATGCAGTATGCTGGTGAGGCTTAGTACTAATGGGCGCGGGAAAAAGAATCCGGCTACCGGAACGAAAATGACTGAGGAACCAAAACCTCCCAGAGTGCCGATAATCTCACATACGACTGCGAAGACGAAGAAAAGAATGTGTTCTGACATGGGAAGTAAGGTAATCCTTTTTCTATATTCCTCTGATTATACTGAAAAAAATACCCGAACAATCGTTCGGGTATATGGAAATTTCTCTGAAATAGCGAGGTTCAATAGCGACTTGCTTTCTTTTTATAGCCACTGCTTTTTTTCTTTTTTCCAAATGAATGGCTGTCTCTGCGTGGTCCGTCATATCCTCTCTGACTATAATCCTGTTCGCTGCGGGGACCACCATATCCACGTCCGTAACTGTGATCGCTGCGAAGACGGGTGCGCGGAATTCCGGCTTCCTTATTGCCACGCGACTCAACCCTGATTGCTCTCCCGCGGTATTTGGCATTGCCAAATGAACCGAGCATCTGCTCAAGTATGCTGATTCGTACTTCAATCAGCGAAAACGTATTCTTGAGATCCACCCATGTAATATCCTGCACGTTGACATTTGCAATTTCTGCCAGTACGGTTCGGAGTGAGTTCGCATCAAGGCCATCCATCTGCCCGAGGTTGACAAACATTTTTACCACCCCCTTCTGTGTGCCTCTGGAGTCACCTTTTCTCTCTTCAATATTGAGATCGGGAGCCGACTTATAGTAATCGAGAAAACGGTTGAATTCAATGCTGATAAAACGCTGAATGATTTCTTCTCTTGAAAGGTCATTCAACTCTTCATATACTTTCGGCAGGTAACTGCTGATTGCTTTTTCGGCCACCGTTACATTGTGTACCTGATGCACAAGGTGAAAGAGCTGTTTTTCGCAAACCTCGAAGGGAGTGGGTACCATTACTTTTGTAAACGGCTGGCGGATGATCTTTTCGAGCTGACGTATTTTGAAGACTTCTTTCATATTGATAATTACAATTGAAACCCCTGTTTTGCCGGCACGGGCAGTACGTCCGCTCCGGTGGGTATAACTTTCAATTTCATCCGGAAGATTGTAATTAATTACGTGCGATACATCGTTCACGTCAATTCCACGTGCTGCCACGTCGGTGGCGACGAGCATTTGCAATGCACGGCTGCGATAGCGTTTCATTACATGGTCGCGCTGCGACTGAGACAGGTCTCCGTGAAGGGCATCTGCATTGTAGCCGTCCTTGATCAGCATATCGGCTACTTCCTGCGTTTCTGCTTTTGTGCGGCAGAATACAATTGCAAAGATGTCGGGGTTGTAATCCGCAATGCGTTTTAGTGCGAGGTACTTGTCGCGTGCATGTACGACGTAATACTGGTGTTCAATGTTCTCATTGCCGGTATTGCGACCGCCAACAGTGATCTCAAACGGGTCATTCATATAGCTTCTTGCAATACGCGCCACTTCATTGGGCATTGTCGCAGAAAAAAGCCAAGTATTTTTCTCTTCTGGAGTTTCAGAAAGAATCGTGTCAAGGTCTTCTTTAAATCCCATGTGCAGCATTTCATCGGCTTCGTCAAGTATTACGAATTCAATGGTAGAAAGATCAATGATGCCTCGCTCGATCATGTCAATCATGCGTCCGGGTGTTCCGACTATAATCTGAGGGCCTTTTCTCACATCGCGGATTTGCCCCTCTATGCTTGCACCACCGTATATAGCCACGGTATGAGCACCCTGCATATACTTGGTGTAGTTCTGGATATCTCGCGCAATTTGCATACAGAGCTCACGTGTGGGGCAGAGAATTACTGCCTGTGTTTTTCTCGATTGGAAGTCAAGCAAATTAGCAAGTGGAAGCCCGAAAGCGGCCGTTTTACCGGTACCTGTTTGTGCAAGTGCCACAAGATCGCGGTTGCCGCTCAACAGTTCAGGAATTGCTTGTGATTGAATGGGAGTAGGGGTTTCAAAACCCAGCTCAGCAATAGCTTTAAGGACCGGCTTCGCCAATCCTGATTCTTCAAAGGATGTCATGAATTAAATAATTATGTAAATGTTTGTTGCCAGCCAGAAGAGGCGAATTCGACAACCCATATTCCAACATAACCCCTGCTTACGACTGAGCAGTACCACGGAAAAATGTGACTTGTATAACTCTACCCCGAAAGGCGGGCGCAAAGATAATACATTATTCACCATTGTGAATAATTTGTTTGGGCTGAAAAAAATATATTGAACGAGGAGCAGATACAAATGGCCAGACAGGTGATGAGAAGATGATCATTCTCTACCGTGCTTTCTACATACGGCGAATCAAAAACTCGGTACGCCTGTTTTTAGAACGCCCTTCTTCAGTGTCGTTAGAACTTACAGGCTTGGTTTCTCCAAAACCCTTGTACGACATTCTTTTTCCTTCAACACCTTTTGAAGCGAGATAATTTAGTACCTCAAATGCCCTGTCCATTGAGAGGGTGAGGTTTGACTGGTCATTTCCAACGTTGTCGGTATGTCCGCGGATTTCGATCTCCAGCGAGGGATGTACGACGAGGTAAGCGGCAAATTCATCGAGAATCAACTTGCTGTCTTTCTCAATTTCGGCACTGTTAGTTGAATACATGATGTCGTTGATCACGAAAGGTTTATTCTCCATTTCGGTCATTGTTTCCATATTCAATTTTATTACTACAGGGGGCTTTGTATCTTCCTTTTTTGCCACAATGCGCGAATTGAATGCAATTCCGTCTCCTGCTACACTGAGCAATACATCTTCTTTCTGGTTCATTCGGACAATGGCCGCATAGCTTCCATCATCATTATTTACACTGATCTTTTCCGTGGTACCACTTTGTGCATATTTGACTTCCACAGATGCGTTTTGTACCGGATTCCCCTCCTCATTTTTAACCTCCCCTTTTAGTACAAGTACGCGCTCAGGTTTTGCCTGGTCGGGCATTTTAAATTCAAAAATGTCCATTCCTTTACCTCCGAGGTACTTGTTTGCACCGAAGTAGGCAAGCTCACCGTCGCTGCTGACGACGATGCCAAGCTGATCCTCTTCCGTATTAATAGGGTAGCCAATATTCTTCGGATCGCTGAATGTTCCGTCATCATTCATCTTGCAGTAATAGATGTCCATACCGCCGACTCCGACTCTTCCGTTCGAAGAAAAATAGAGCGTTTTACTATCACTGTGCATATA
>JADLBA010000278.1 GCA_020848015.1 Crocinitomicaceae bacterium
GCACTTTCTGACTCATGAAATATTCACGGTACAGTTCTTTTTTTGACTTCCCTGAAACAAGGTCTATCTGAGCTTTAGAGTAGCGAACATATTCTGAAAAATAATGGTGCGTTAAATACCTGCCAAATCGCTGATCTACCCGTTTGTAAAATCCATTGATGAGCTCTGCTTTGCGCGTTGGTGCTACCACTTTGAGCGAACTGTCGGATTCACCAATTTTTTTCACAGGAATCATGTCCGGCGCTGAACCGTTATGTAATTGGCGTACCTTAAATGCCTCAGAACCCCGATATTGTTCCTCAGCTATTTCAAAATAATGCTCATCAAAGAAACTGTTCATTTCAGCATCAAAAGACCGTATCAGTAAGTTCAAATCGTTGTCGGGAAGATAGTGAACTTTGAGTTGTATTTCTGTTCTGTCGAAGCGCTGGAGATCCGCCGTCTGAAATGGGGGATAATCAATGGTATAGGTCAGTCCTGGCTCTACATACAAAACCGCTTCAACGTTATTTATGGCAAGTATGGTCTTCTGAGTTTCCGCAATCTCACAGGTAATTTCAAATGTACCATTATCATCTATAAGATCTGATTGCAGCAGTATTCTTTTGCCTGTCAGAAGATCATCGAATGCAAACAGCGAAATGTATTGGCCGGTATAGCTTGCGGCGGTTCCTTTCACAATTACCGTAGCTGATAATGACAGCAGGCTTAAGAATAAAAATGGAAGTATAAAAATGATCCTGCTCATTCAGTTGTGTTTTTTTAATGTATTCACCGCGGCAAAAGGTCTCCGAGGATCTGCACAGGGACAAACTGCGAAACATCTCCATTGTTTTTTAGTATTTCCCGTATTACTGTACTGTGAACTGATGCATATTCCGGGTCAGTAAACAGCAGAACGGTTTCTAATGGAGCCAGCAGCGCCTTATTCATGTGTGCAATGGTTCTCTCGAATTCGAAATCTCCGCCGTTGCGCAATCCCCTAAGCAAATAATTTGCCTTAAATTTTTTACAGTATTCAACCGTCAAACCTTCGTAAACATCGGTCTTAACATTTGGCAGATGCGAAAAAGTAGCCTTGATCCACTCCATTCTTTTTTCTAAAGGAAACATCGTCTGTTTCGTTGTATTGTGACCGATGGCAACAATAATCTCATCAAACAATGTCACGGCGCGTTCCACTACATTTTGGTGACCCCGTGTAATGGGATCAAAGGAACCTGGAAAAACTGCGATACGTTTCATGCGGGTAAAGGTCGGAAGAAAGTAAAGTGAACGTTCCCATATCGTCGGTGTTGTTTAAAACCGGTATGGGCACTGAAATCCATTGTTTCCGGATGCTCAAGTATAAACAGGCCGGTAGGGGACAGAAGGCCGGAGGCTTGTACAAGTGGGGGTAACTCGGACAATTGCAAAAGATCAAAGGGTGGGTCGGCAAAAATCAGATCGAACGGAATATCTTGCTTTTTTAAAAACAGAAATACATCTGATCTTATTAGCTGCGCTTGTGAGGCACCGAAATGACGAAAATTCTCCTCAATATTTTTTGAGTGAACAGGGCTTGCCTCTACTGCGGTAATATCACCGGCACCTCTCGAAAAACATTCGAGTGAAAATGCTCCTGTCCCGGAGAAAAGATCTAGCACCCGCAGACCATTGAAATCAACTTGATGATTCAGAATATTAAAAAGTGCCTCCCGAGCAAAGTCAGTCGTCGGCCTTCCGCTGAATCTCTTAGGAACGGGTATGGAGCGCCCTTTTAGATTACCGGAAATTATACGCATAGCAAGTGTAATAATGAAGGGAAAAATTGCGCTGCCACCTCTTCTTTTTTCCATGAAAAAGCAGCGGGACCTTCCCATATCGAAACATGGCGACTATAGGTACCGATAAGTTTTTCAAGATCTTCTGATACAAGGTTGCCAGAAAGAATAATGACTGCCTCGCTGAGATCCATTCCCAGACGAATGGAGGCATTGGCGAGGTGATAAAGAATGTCTTCGTTTCCCTGAACATCAAATGGATTGCATAATTGAAATACTCCTTTGCGGTGTGCTATCAACACTAACAATCCCGATTGGGCATAGAGAAAGAATGAATGATTGTTTTTATCACGGGGTGGCGAACAATACCTGAGCAATGGTGAAGCCACAGGAAAAAAACGTGCACCGGGAAAAATGCCGGCCATTGATTTTATTTCTGAAGGAAGTTCATAGATCAATGCAATACCTGTATCACTGAATTGTTCCGTTTCAATAGTTCCGGTAAGACGAGGCTGTTGAAAATACAGCAGCTCTGCTTCTTTCCCCTGCTGCACGAAGCCCGCAGGAACAAGAGTGAAATGCGGAGTATCGAATGAAACGGTCGTTTTTCTGAAGACGTATTTTCCCCAGTTTCGTTCTTCAATGAAGCGGATAACGCCGGCCCACTTTTCGCTGTGCCGGTTTTCAATCTCAAAGCGATCGCACCACACCACCTCTCCACCGGTTTCGGCAGCAGAAACCTGCACCTCTTTTGGAGAAAGATGCAGAGCGAAGTGCAGCCCTGTGGATCGCCCGGCCAATTCATGCGGAAAAAGTGCGCGGGCAGCGGCTTCCGGATTGAATACTGACATTCGGCGAAGCTACGGAATTATACAAAGCAAAGAAAACCGCCCCCATTTGAGATATACATCTCATCAGGAAGCGGCCTCCACCCTATTATTTTTAGTGCCGTTGTCTGTTCAGGTATTACCTAACTGCTCCTGCAATTGAATGAAAACGAGCTGACATGTTTCTTTCACACGATATACGAGAGTGGGAAGTTGATCGAGATTGCGAAGGTTTTTGCTGTCCTGTTCTATCTTGAGAATGTCAGACTCCATATCCCTGATGCCGAGCATCGAAACAGAACTCTTGGCTTTGTGTGCAAGCGGATGAAGGGAAAGAGGCTCATTCTTTTTTACACAGTCCTCCATTTCCTTTATATACTCAGGAACCTGTTGCAGAAAGAGAGAAATGATATTGTTGACCATTTCTTTGTTGCCCTGGAATACCTGATTCAGATAAGAAAGGTCGTATCTCAGGGAGGTGGTGGTAGAATTTGTCATGTTCAAGTCGGTTAGTTAAGCCCTGTTACTCGACCTCCTCCCATTAAGTTTCATTTTTTCCTGATTTTTTTTGTTTGCACCTGTGCCTCAAACCCTCGGATTAGATGATTATCTCTGCTTATATTCGCTGATTCATTATTCAGCGGTAGTATGGTAAGGATGAAGAAGATACTTGTTACCGGCGGTGCCGGATATATTGGATCGCATACGATAGTGGATTTGATTGCGTCGGGATACGAACCGGTGATTCTAGATAATTTTTCCAACTCTGACCGACGTGTGTTAGACGGGTTGTTCCGTATTACCGGGAAGCAGGTTCCTGTGTATGATTTTGATTGTGCTGATAAAGAAAAGCTGTCAAAACTTTTTCTTGTTGAAAATCCAGATGGAGTAATTCATTTTGCCGCAGATAAAGCCGTAGGGGAGTCTGTCAGTTTTCCGCTGAAATACTACCGAAATAACATAGTGTCTTTGGTTTCTCTGTTAGAGGTACTGAAAGATTTTTCCGTACCCAACCTCGTTTTTTCAAGTTCGTGTACAGTTTATGGTCAGCCCGATAATTTGCCGGTGACAGAAGAAAGCCCTGTGAAAGAATCTCCTTCACCCTATGGCTATACCATGCAGGTGAGCGAAAGAATCATTCGGGATACAGTGTATGCACACCCTGCATTTTCAGCGGTACTGCTCCGGTACTTTAACCCCATAGGAGCACACAGATCGGGGATTATCGGTGAGTTGCCCTTTGGCGTTCCTAATAATCTCGTCCCCTTTCTTGTGCAGACAGTTGCAGGGATCAGAGATCATCTAACTGTTTATGGTAACGACTATTCAACTCCTGATGGTTCCTGCATCCGCGATTATATTCATGTGGTGGATCTTGCGCGTGCACATGTGCAATCATTAGAATGGCTTAAAGAAAATAACGGACAATGCGAGGTTTTTAATCTCGGTCAAGGGCGCGGACATTCAGTGCTCGAGGTGATTAAAAGTTTTGAAGATGCTACGGGCAAAACAGTGAGTTATCGTGTTGGCGCACGCAGACCCGGAGATGTGGAACAGATTTGGGCCGATGTTACAAAGGCAGAGGAAGTACTAAAGTGGAAAACACAACTTGGGCTGGGAGATGCACTTCGTGATGCTTGGAATTGGCAGCAGCAGTTAGTCGCCGCCGGTATCAAATCATAATACGATAAGATATTATGAACCAGTTAATGATCACGCCGATACAAAAACCGGCATTAACCTGTCCGTGTGTATGTACATCGAGTTTCAGCCTTGAATAAGCGGGAAGTCCAGCCATCACTACAGCACCCATAACAAATATATTAACATCAGACCAGTGATTAGAGATAAGTACTGTTGTGAATTGCTTTCAGACTGTAGCTTTTAAGATATTTGCACCAA
>JADLBA010000279.1 GCA_020848015.1 Crocinitomicaceae bacterium
AATACTTTCAAAATCGTATGGCACGATAACCTGCGACAATTGTAGCAATGGTGACCTGAATTGGTATGCCGATGATGTAATCTTCAGCACCGACGACCAGCATTCAATTTCTTCATGGAATGGAACAACCTACGAGAATGGTCTGTTCCGAGTAACTGAAACCAACCAGTGGTCTTGCACAACTAGCTCAGCCTCGACTTTAGTGTATCAACCTTATTTTTCACAAAATATCGAAACAGGGTGCGCTCCTTTGGAAGTGCTTTATGAGAACTTGACTGATCCGGTAGAGGGTATTCATTGCACACTGACGATCAACGATGTGGAAGAACCTTTTGATTCCCCATTCCTTCATACATTTAATGATCCGGGAATTTACACTTCGATCCTCTTTGCACAAGTGGGAGAAGAGTTGTTCTCTTACAGTCAGGAGACACATATACTCACCGCAGTAATCCCAGAACTTTCTATCGAAACAGATGGCACTTTAGTATGTACTAATTGTGAAGGAAATGGTACTGTGAACTGGTACTACAATGGAGAATTGATTGCGACGAATGTATATGAGATAGATATTGAGACCCCTGGACAATTTGAAGTAGAATTGACCAGCACCGGAGGTTGTAGCGGATCTTCCATTCTGAATGGTATCGAAGAAATATCCAACGGATATATTATTCTTTATCCAAACCCGGCTACTGAAACTATACAGATACGCTCATCGGGAGTCACCGATAACTATGAAATTTATGACTCTTCGGGAAGACTCGTGGGTAAAAATTCTCCCCGTGCTTCTGGATTTGCTGTTGACATCTCCTTTTTGGACAATGGTTTTTACACAATGATTTTGGAAAACGCAGGTGAAATCAGGTCAATGCGGTTCATGGTAATGCGTTAATAACAAATTTCCGCCCGCCGCGAAACGGATTTTCAATGAATTAATATTACCGCTGCAAATCAAATCATTAAAAAGTATCAAAATGAAAAAAACTTTTACCACCCTGTTTGCATTCTGCGGCATTCTTTGCGGACTGCAATCTTTTGGTCAAACGGCTAACATGGAAACATCTGCTACCGATGTTTGTCCGGGAGTCAATTTAACACTTACTAACCTTACCGATTTCTCAGGCGGGGGCATCTGCTCGATTACCAGTATGCCGGATAACACAACCATTACAGGATGTCAGGCATCTTATACTTGGTCTTGGAATACTCCTGGCTCCTACACAATAGCCTATACTTTCACTCCGACAGGAGGTGCAACGACAGTCTGGACCTCTCCCATTATTACAGTTCACAACCCTGCGGTTACTCCTGTATTGGTTGCTGATATTCCAAGTAATACGGTCAATTGTACTAACTGTGTTCTTTCCGGCAACGTCATTTTCTGGTACATTGACGGCGAGTTGGTAGCAACAGACCAAACCTCTTATCCAGAGGTACAGTTTGGAGTTCCTTATACCGTTCACATTACAACTAGCCTTGGCGGTTGTGAAGCTGAAAGCTCTGCGACTTTTACAGGTATCGAAGATATCAGCGCAGTTCCTGTTCGCCTTTTCCCCAATCCTGCGAGCCAGCAGATCAGGATTATTTCACCTGAAATTTCAACTTGGTACGAAATTCGCGATGCGGTCGGACGTATTATTGAAACTGGCCCAACCAGGACAAGTGAGTTCACTTTAGATGTTTCTGCATTCGAAAACGGTGTTTATACACTGAACCTGAAGAACGATGGAAAGGTGCAATCTTCCCGTTTCTTAGTGATACACTAAACAGAAGAAAAGGAAAAGTCCTTAATAACTAGTTAATATGCCGGGCTGTTTCAGTAATTGCAACATATTTGTGTAAACAGTAAAAAAGAAAGATAGAATATGAAAAAACTGAATGCATTCATTCTGGCACTCCCGTTAATGTTTTTTAGCACAGCCGCGTTTGCTCAAACAGAAGTTCCAAAGTCTGTCGGTGCCGCAATGTTAACCATAGATCATACAGAACATGATTTCGGTAAGATCGCCAAAGGTTCAGACGGCAACTGCACTTTTGTAGTTTCTAACACAGGCGACCAGCCGCTGATTATTTCCAATTGTCAAGGATCTTGTGGTTGTACAACACCCAAATGTGATACTGCCCCGATTTTGCCTGGAGATAAAAGTGAAATTACTGTCCACTATGATACTATGAGAATGGGCCCATTTACTAAGAGTGTAACCATTAACTGGAACAGTCCCGATGGAGCTCCTTCTGTTGTATCAATAAAAGGCGAGGTTATAGAACAATAACAGAGGAACCCCGAACACAAAAACATAAGAGTTATTTGCGTTTTGGCCTTGATTTTGATCCAGCTCGCAACGACATGAAATTTCAAAAAAAACACTAATAGTTATGAAAAAACTTATCCTTTCACTAGCGGTTTCTGTAGGATTTCTTACAGCCGCTTATGCACAATCACAAGTAGTAACCGGACCGGCAATTACCGTTGATAAAGAGGTGCACGATTATGGAACTATTCCATTTGGAGGCAATGGAACCTGTGAGTTCAAGGTAACCAACTCAGGTACTGAACCACTGATCCTTCAGAAATGTAAAGGATCGTGCGGATGCACAGTACCCACCTGTGAGCCTAACCCCATCATGCCTGGCGAATCATCTGTAATTACCGTTAAGTATGATACCAAGCGCGCGGGTGCAATCAACAAATCGGTGACAATCACTTCCAATGCCACCAACGAGCCGAGCAAAGTTGTACGCATAAAAGGAACGGTTGCTCCCGATCCAAATGCCCCCGCTCCCGGTAGTGCTCCCGTAAAAGAACCGACAGGTCCTGCGAATAACTAAGGATTAATTCTCCGGAATAAACCGGATTTTGAGATAAAACTCCGCTATAATTTCATAGCGGAGTTTTTTTTATTTGACAAAAATTGCTTTTGTATGGCACACAATAGAATTTCGACTTCAGTAATTCCGTTAGTCAACCGTTGAATATTCAGGAATTAGAAAAAGGTGACCCCGACAAAAATTTGAATATAATCGGTCATTCACCCTCATTGCTATATTGCAATTCAGTTCTGTTGTAGAGTTTATCAGTACTCTGTTCTATAGATAAAAAATATAATCAATTTCACAACTGCTTGTCATTCGGAAAAATTATTATCATAGAACTCAAACTAATCGGCAGCAGCATTATTCCTCGTAGAAAGGTGTAAAACTTCTCTCATCCAGGAGATTGATGAGACAAGGTATTTTCCATTATAGAATTAACCCGAATTATGTATAAGCGTATTTGCGGCACATAAAAGCACTATTAGATTAATCTGCCTAATCAATTCGAATTTCTTCCGTAGTGAAAGTTGGCACAATAGTTCCCTCAAAGTACGTGTGAATATTCAGTTCCATTTTGAATATTTGAACTATACTCGAAACAGGTTTTGTCTATCCATGTATAATGAAAAGGGTCTCACAAATTTGTGAGACCCTCCTTCAATAGTAAAAAATTTGTATTTATTCAAGAATGAGGCGCCGGACACCTGTACCATTTTCGGAAAATACCATCACATTGTAAACACCCACAGACAATCTATCTGCTGGCACACTAAAGAGTTCGCTATTGATATTGTTTTTTGATAAAACAACTTTTCCAAGCAAATCAGTAACAGTGATACACTGGATACTCTCGAGAGAACGAATCGTGAACTGATCTTTTGCTGGGTTTGGATAAACGTTGAACGCCACCTCCTCATTCTCAGAAATACCGACGAAGCAAGGGCTTCCAGGAAGATTCAACACACAAGCCATTCGAGGTGCAGCATAAAATTGGATCGAGTCAATATATGCTTTGGCTTTCATTTCAGACATATCGGGATTGGTTGCAAGGCCATTAGTGTTGTTCGGATTGTCTGGAGCCCACCACTGCCAAGGCGATGAATCAGCTTCGAAACCGGTGGGGCGAACAAATGGGAAGAGGCCATACAAGCCATCGTTATGAAGATTCGCGGCAGAAGTAAACGATGCTCCGGGGCCATAAGATTCTGCAAGTTCAAACACTTCGTTATTGTCAAACGCGGCTAAGGCCTCTTGTACATCATAGCTTCCGCTCACTTCTACTACAGGAAGGTTGAGAACTGGGACAATCACAGTTCCGGTCGTGTATGGAGCAAAAGGATCGGTCGGAACCTGGAATGAAATAATGGGGCAGTCATTGTCATCAATCCACGACAAATCACCACACGCACCACCGAGGTTTATTGCAAGATTGAAGTCAGAAGAATAGCCGGGGTGATTGATATAACAAAGCGTATCATCATCGTTCGGATTATTAATATCAACCGGATTAACCCCGACAGATGTTCCGTAAATATTTCCATGAACTGACTCGATAACCATTGGAATTGGAACAAAATTTCCAGACCCGGGAGGTACTTCCACCTGCTTAGTAAACTTGGGCAGAACGATGTCAGAATAAGAGTCAATTGTTCCGCTGGACAATGCTATGTAACCGCCGGTACCTTCACCGAAAACAACAATTTTTGTTGGATCAATTTTGTATGGATTTCCGCCAATATCGGCAGATTTCCTAAAGAACCTTACCGCAGTCCGCGAGTCTTGCACGCCTCGATAAGCAGCGTTAATAAGAGTTTCCACACGTGTCGGCTGATCATCCGCATACGGATTCCATCCGAGGCGGTAATCGCATGATGCAACCACATATCCCATCCTTGCAAAACGTCTTGCGAACTCCACAAGAGTTGAGTCAGCTCTGGTTCCGGTTGGTGACTGATTCTGCGGGAAAGGAAGTGCATTCCCTGTATGGAAACAAAGGATCAGCGGACGTGCTGTTTCAATGTCTCCGGTGGGTTCATACAAATCTAACTTGAGCTCTTCGGGGATTGCCTCATTATAAACAGAGTAATAAAGAATAGAAGCATTTACCCCATAAGTTATATCGCTTGTCACCGTCACCTCATCAAAAACTTCTTCAAGGTAACGCTGCGCGTAAGAGTTTACACAAAAGAAGGTACTAAGCAGTACCATTAGAGTAGAGATTTTTTTCATTGTGCGTTGGTTATTAAAGGTTAATTTACGGTACTATTATTTTGCATTAAACTCGTAGTGGATACTAAAGTAAGCCATCCTTCCTATCCTTGGCCCTCCATAGGTTTGAAATTGTTTATTATTAGCGATATTCGAGCACCCCAGCTTAAAATTAGTATGGGCTTTAAAAATAGAATAATTTACTTGGACATCAATAAGGTCATAGGTTGGGACAAAGCCGGTAAACTGGGGTGAGCCTTCGAATAAAAACCCTTTGATCCACTTATAATTAATGCTGTAGCCCCAAGAGTTACCATTTGATTTTTTCATCCAGTCGCGTGCCGAAATTCCCACGTTGAACTTATGCTCCGGTGTATTAAAAGCAGGTATGATCGGGTCATCTGGATCCGTTTTCACAATTCTGTTCCATGAATAATTTCCGTTGATGGTATGTTGGCGATAGATGTAGTAGTTCAGTCCGATATTGGCTCCCTGCGTTCTGACAATATTCTTCGAATTGGCAGAATAACGAAAAACCTGCATATCGAGCGGAAGGTTGGTTTGTGAATCAAATGTAGCATCAATACCAATGTTGTAACCAATAAAATAGCGATAGGCGCTGATATAATACCCTCCGTCAATATAAATCTTATCGCTTATTGTTCCCCTGTATCCGACCTCAAAGGTTTTTACCTGTTCGGGGCGAATAGGATCAATATCAAAATATATGAGGCTATCCGTATTGAGAGTTCTGCGGTAAGAGCTGAAACTTTCTAATGTGATCAGTTTCTGTGCACCATCGAGATTCCCGCTCAGGATAGCGGGGCCAACGTTCAGATAGAGATATTGATCCGTCAGGGTTGGATTGCGAAGTGCTGAAGAAAAGGAAGCTCTCAGGTAGTGATTCTTTTTCGGCTGAAATATCAGAGAAGCAGCAGGGCTGAAGACCGGATCAAAGTTTACATTTTTATCCATACGGATAGTTCCGTTCACAATGAGTTTGTCTTCGATAAATTTTCTACTGGTACCAAAATACACTCCTACTTCATAGTTGGTAATTACCGTAGTCGTATCATAAAAAATAGTACCGTCAGAGTTCGGTTTGTAAAGCCGTGCATTTGCTCCAACACGGTATTGAATAAAAAATCTGTCCTCCATCTGATATTCACCGTGAATATGATACAGTGCTGAGCGGTCATAAAAGCGCGTTCCTCCCGATCCCTGATTGTTCTTTAGTCCGGTAATGCGGTTAAATGCCTCTGCGAATTTTTCAGATCCCGGTTCAAAATAGCCGTCCGGTTTAATACTAGCGATGCCGGCATTCCCGTTATTGGCCCATTGTTCTACAATGCTATGCCAATACATCAGTGAATCATGGTAGGTTGTTTTCCATTGTTCAAGAGTCTGGTAATTATAGGGGAGATAATATTCCTCAATTGGATCTAATGGTGTCCAGTCGGGATTTAGCTGCAACTGAGGATATCCGAGATTATTAATTCTGCCATTGATACTATCTTGCCAGTATTTTACATAAGCTTTTGCCCAAGTCTCATTTGGTCTGGCCTCACCCAGCATTTTCAAGGCCGTAAAATAGGGGTCATAGCTTTTTCCCGCATTTTCGTTAGTAGCATAAACCCTGATGAAATACTTGTCCTTCTTTTTTAACTCAATCCTGTTTTGGAAAAAAAATATATCACGGAGGCTGAAACGATTATCCCCTTGGTAAACGGTAGTTCCGGTTCCCACATTTGAAGCAATGATCAACTCAGGTGACTCAAACTCCATTTCAGGCTTCAGTCGAAAGTGCACAGCCACATTCGCTTTGAGGTTTCGGGTGTTGTAGTTGACGAGATCGCGTTCCCTGTATCCAGTTCTGAAAAATGTTCCTACACCTTTATAGTTCCATGGTGCAGTGGTAGAAAAATTATTTGCGGGAAAAAATTCATCCCCATAAATATTCACAGCATCAAAGCGTCCTGGATTATTTTTATCATAACCGCTGTTGTACACCGGCTCATAATTTTCAGCTTCCCAGTCTCTTGCCTGCAAGTAATAGACATTAAATTTATAGGCAATGTTGTCGTGCCCTTCCTTGTTGGTAAACTTCTGCGCCCATCTCACAACGGGTTCTACAAGATTTCTTTCCCCCACGCGGAGTTGAGCGGATAATCCTGTAAATACAAACGGATTCTTCGTCTCCATACTAATTACACCATTGAAAGCACCTGGGCCATAAAAAGCACTGCTCGCACCTTGAATGATGTCCACACTTTTTACGTCAAGATCGGGAGCTCCCAAAAAATTTCCGAGAGAAAAATTCAAACCGGGAGACTGGTTATCCACTCCATCTATCAGTTGAAGAGTCCTGACGGGCGAAGTAGAATTGAATCCTCGCGTATTGATAATCCGGAAACCGAGACTGGCAGTTGTGAGGTCAACACCTTTAAGCGAACCCAGTGCTTCGTAAAAATTTCCAGATGGGGCTTGCTTGATTGCGATGAGGTCCATACTTTCAACTGTCAATGGTGCCTGCTTTTGTTTTTCGGAAATGCGTTCTTCCACCACTTCAACTTCTTTCAGCACTTTTGTATTCTCTGAAAGTTTTATTGTAATCCGCTGATTGACTTGCTCTATCTGCAATTCCCTTTCTATATATCCAATATAGCGGACTACGAGAACTACGGGAAGTCCGGACACCTTTAATGTAAACTCTCCCTCAAAATCAGTAATAGCACCATTAGTAGTGCCTTTCTCCCCTACAGAAACAGAAAACAGTGGTTCGCCGGTATTGTCGTCCACTACTTTTCCCCGAATGGTTTGCGACCAGCCGTTCAAAACAAATACTACACCGGACAGAATCAAAAGCGCCCTAGCAATAGCCATAGAAAGTACCAGGTTTTGCGGGGAAAAGTATAAAAAGGGTCAAAGCATATTTCTGCCTGATTTACAGAGTTTTCAAAAACTTATCATATAGCTGGAAAGCGCGCTGGATCAGCTTCGTGCATTATTTGATAACAGGAATTGAAAATATCTTCTACCGCCGGTTTACTAAAATAATCTCCATCTGTACCATAAGCAGGTAAATGAGGCTTGGCAGTAAGCATTACCGGAGCACTATCGAGGAAGTTAAAAGCTTTCTGGCGGTTAATAATATCTTCCAATATGTACGCCGATGCACCTCCGGGAACATCCTCATCAACTATGAGGAGGCGGTTGGTTTTTTTAATAGAGTGAAAACAGGTGAACGAAAGATCGAAAGGGAGTAGCGTCTGAATATCGATCAGTTCGGCTGAAATTCCCACTTCTTCCAACTGGGCGACTGCCGTTGTGCATAGATTAAAGGTTGATCCGTAAGAAACGATAGTAACATCGTTTCCTTCTTTCAGCACTTCGGGAAAACCGAGTGGAACAGTGTATTCGCCGAGGTTAGCCGGTTTCATTTCTTTTGTGCGGTATCCATTCAGGCACTCCACAACCAATGCTGGATCATTCCCCTTTAGCAGGGTGTTGTACATCCCTGCGGCTTGGATCATATTTCTTGGAACACAGAAATACATTCCACGAATACTATGTAATACTGCTCCCATCGGGCTTCCCGAATGCCACATCCCTTCAAGCCGGTGGCCGCGGGTACTGATGATCAGAGGAGCCTGTTGACCGGATTTCGTTCGATGCCTGACGGTGGCCAAGTCGTCGCGCATGATCTGCAAGGCGTAGAAAATATAATCGAGGTATTGAATCTCTGCAACCGGTCTCAGGCCGCGCATCGCCATACCGATACCCTGGCCAATGATAGTTGCTTCCCTGATACCGCAGTCGCTGACGCTGAGGGGGCCGTATTTTTCCTGGAGTCCTTCATAGGTCTGATTTACTCCGCCGATTTTTCCAACGTCTTCGCCAAAGATGAGCACTTCGGGGCGATGCTCCAAAATATAGTCCCAAAAATCGCGGAGTATGATCCTTCCGTCAGTCCACTCAGCGTTTTCGGAATAAATGGGTGCGACAGAATCATTTTCTGAAACAATCTTTTGTTCACTATACAAGTGTGAGCTGTACCGTTCATCGCATTTAGAACGCAACGATTTCAACCAATGGCTCAATGCGTTGATTTCTTCACACTGCTCTCCACGTGTTTCTCTCAATATTTTTGCTCCAAAGGAAAAAATATCCTTTCTACCCGCATCAGCTATTTTTTCAAATTCATTTTTCCATCTGTCTATCTCCGTCTTTTCGGGATATTTCTTGGTCAGTGCTGTAAAAAGGGAGTTGGCTTCTGAAAGATCAATTCCAATGTCATTCCGGAAAGCGTTCCATGCTTTTTTCTGTTCCTGTCGAACATATTGTTTGGACTCCTCCCTGATCTGAACTAATTCTGAAGTGCTAGCGGCACCATCTAATGTGAGGAATTTTTCAAACTGCAGAATACAATCGTACTCTTCATACCATTTTAGCAATTCTTTACTCTTATATCTTTCGTGTGATCCGCTGGTGCTATGTCCGAGGGGTTGAGTAAGTTCTTCCACGTGTATCAGTACGGGAATATGATTATCGCGGCAATAAGCCACCGCTTTTTCATAAGTAATCAACAGTTCCGGGTAATTCCATCCCTTCACTTTATAAATTAGAATACCGTTAGTAGTAGTGGTTTTTACAAACCCAGCCATTGTATCGGAAATGCTTTCTTTCGTAGTCTGCCATTTTTTGGGGACTGAAATTCCCCAGCCATTATCCCAAACGCTCATACAGAGCGGCACACCGAGAACAGCGGCAGCGTTCATGGTTTCCCAGAAAAGACCTTCTGAAGTACTCGAGTCGCCTATGGTACCAAAAGCAACTTCATTTCCTTTGTTAGAAAAGTGATTCCAATCACTTAGCCGGGGGTGTTCGCGAAACACTTTTGATGCCTGTGCCAGTCCGAGCAGTCGTGGCATTTGACCAGCAGTAGGAGAAATATCGGAAGAAGAATTTTTCAGTTTTGACAATTCCTTCCACGTGCCGTCTTCGTTCAGAAATCTCGTGGCATAGTGCCCACCCATCTGTCTCCCTGCACTTGATGGTTCAGCATTCACATCTGTGTGGGCATACAGTGCGGCAAAATACTGCTGCACGGTCAACTCATCTATCGCCATCATAAAAGTCTGGTCGCGATAATAACCTGCTCTCCAGTCGCCTGCTTTGAATTTTTTGGCCATAGCGATCTGCGCTATTTCTTTACCATCGCCGAAAATTCCGAATTTTGCTTTACCTGTCAGCACTTCTTTTCTTCCGAGAATAGAAGCCTCTCTGCTGATGCAGGCAAGCCGGAAATCATCGAGCAGTTTCCGGCGGATTTTTTCTTCGGTGAGAATATGATCGGGGGGGTCAAACGATGAAGACATGGTGCAAAGATAAGATTCCCGCACAAATGCCGGAAAGTGTTGGTTAAGCGATTAAAATTCAGAACACGATCCTGCTTTCACTAACCACTCATTCGGTTTTTTCGCTTCGCAGGTTTACTGCAATGGAGGCAGCAAGTGCTGCATTATTCTTCACAAGGGCGATATTGGTATCGAGGCTCTTTCCCTCAGTGATATCTGCTATTTTTGACAATAAAAATGGAGTGATATCTTTTCCATATACATCCGCATTTTTTGCTTCTGCCAGAGCCTGTTTGATAATTTTCTCCATTTCTTTTCCGGGAAAATTGAAAACTGCTGGCACAGGGTTGGCGATCAGTACGCCGCCTTTTAATGGAATATCCCATTTTGCTCTGAGGAATCCGGCAATTTCTGATGCAGAGTTCATACGAAGTGCTGCTTTGATGCCACTTGATCTCGAATAAAATGCGGGGAATTCATCACTACCAAAAGTAATTATGGGAACTCCGAGTGTTTCTAATATTTCAATCGTTTTTGGAATATCTAGTATTGCCTTGACACCCGAAGCAACCACAGCCACATTCGTTTGAGCGAGTTCCGTGAGGTCTGCAGAAATATCCATTGATTTTTCAACCATTCGATGCACACCACCAATGCCACCGGAAGCAAAGATTCTTATACCGGCGAGATCGGCTATGATCATTGTAGCAGCAACGGTTGTTGCTCCTGTTTTTTTTGAAACTAAAGCGAGCGGCAGATTCCACCGGCTCAATTTCATCACCTTACCAGAGACAGAAAGTTCTTCCAACTGCTCAGAGGAACAACCAACTTGCATTCTTCCTTCGAGCACGGCAATGGTTGCCGGTACAGCGCCATTTTTTCTCACTGCATGCTCAACAGAAAAGGCTGTTTCAAGGTTTTGCGGATAAGGCATCCCGTGCGCGATGATGGTTGATTCTAACGCAACGACCGGCATACCAGATCGTAATGCCTCCTGAACTTCTTTAGAAAATGAAAGTTTGGAATGATCCATAACTGAATGTTTAAATATGGATCAAGGATACTATATTATTATTTAAGCAGAAGGTGATGATATCAAGGGGAAAAAAAATATTACTCTTCAGAGGAAACAAATAAGCAAAAGAAAGCGTAGGAGCGTTCAACCGGCAATAAAAGCCGGCAGATTTCTACCGCTGCCATGCACTTTTCCACCCTATTAATAAGTATGGCTGCGATGGCGGGAATACTGAATGCTACTCCTGCTTTTTCGCAGCAAAAAGTCCCCCTTTCCTGGTCAGAAAATTCGCTTAACTGGAAAGATTTCCGGCATACGGGAAATACAGCAGGATATCAAAAAGCATTTTCTTCTGTGAGTATCAGTTATTCGGCTGAAATGAAGAATGACAGGGCAGATGTGCAATTCTCGCCTCATTTCATTCAGGAAGATAGTTGGGTACTTGCTGAGGATACCTCCTCCCTGTTATTAATTCACGAGCAGAGGCTGTTTGATCTCGTTGAATTGTATGCCCGCAAAATGCGCGAAAGGGTTGATCAGTATTTCCATGAAAACAATGGCAAGGCATCTATAACAGAAACAATGGAGGAAGTAAGAGCAACATACAGGGAAATGACGAATGAGATGCTGACGCGGATACAACTGTACAATTCAGAAACCAATTACGGGAAGAATTTGGCGATGCAGTGGAAGTGGAACAGAAAGATTGACTTAGAGTTAGCACAATTGTCTTCATTCACTGCTGAAAAATAAAGCACTCAGTTTTGTCTCTCTTCTTCTTTTCCTTCAGAGGGGTCGGGTGAAGGAGGTGGAAATGATTGCCTCTGAGCAGTAGTGTCAGTATCTTGTTGATCCAACTTTATCTCAGCATTTTTTTTTACCTCATTAACACCGTTCATTATCTCGCGCTGTACTTCTCCAGCGGCATTTCTGAACTGATAAACTGCTTTGCCAAGAGTCTGTGCAAGTGAAGGCAGACCTTTCGCTCCAAAAAGGAGAAGGTAAACGATAAAAATCAGAATGATCTCACCTGCACTCATATCCGCGGTCAAAGGTAAGCTGCACAGTAACCTTAGCCAATAAAATCATTGTTATTCGTCGAAAATATCGAGCATTTTTTCAGGACGTTCTGTTCCTCTCCAGTTCATTCCATCAAGTAAAAATTCGTTTTTCAGAGTCATTTTTTGAGGAGTAAAGACCGAGTTGGGTTCAGTAACCAATTTGATTCTCTGAATTTTGTTTTCTATAATACCAATTTCAATATCGCTACACTCACCTTTGTTCAAACCAATGACCTTTGGTTTTCCGAATTTATCATCGGTTGGGAAATAAAGCATTCGGCCATTACCGCTTACAATGATTTTTGTTAACTTGTTTTTCGAAAAATAGCCCGTAGCGTTTCTTCCACTGATTTGATTGAAGTGGAGCGATCTCAAGGAAGCGCTATCTGTGGCTATGACAGCGCCACTGTCTGCTTCTGAAAGAGAAACGATGAACGCATTTCCTCTAATAACCATCCGCTCAATACTCCCCTTCCAAGTACGAATGGAAATACTGTCGCCGGTAATCTGGTTCTTTTCGTTCCATAGAACTGGTTTTCTAAAAAGGCGTATGGTGCTGTCTGCTTCAGAGTAGGTCAATGAATCGCAAACGCCCTGAATATCATTTTTAAAAATGCGAACTCTATGGAAAGCATAAATGCAGGATATTCCTGAAGTATCTGGAAAAGTCAGCAGAGTGTCGGCGTGGAGGAACAGCGAATCTTTGTCGAATACCTGAGTCATCAACGCACGACCGGTAACAAAAGATTCTTTTTTCTTTTCCAAGTGTTTTCCGTAGTTTCCCGAAATACTATAGTTAGTAGATGTATCACGAATAGATACATTTTTAAACACTTCGCCAAAGGCCATTTTTCCATTGTAAAAAACACTATCACCCAACAGAACAGTTTTTCCACTGGTTATCCGTGCATTCTTGCTGAACTGGCTGATATCATTTTTCGTATTGTACCATCCGTTTTCGCAATAAATCTCGATGCTATCAGACACGATGGTAGTTGGTCCGAAGAAATAGGTAACTTCAGTGGAGTTATTATACTGGAGTGTATCACTTTTTACTGTGTATTCAGGGTTATTGAGTACAACATTCTTTTTAAAATAAAAAATTTCATTCTTTGCATTGTAGTTTCCTTCGCGGCTTGTAAGCACATTTTTATTCTTCTCAGAAACGATCTTTCCTCCTGAAAAATAGCTTGCTACTTCGGTTTCGAGATTATAGACGATGTTATCAGAGGTCAATGTCATTTCATTGTCCTGAAGCACAGTGTTTCGGTTCAGTTTTGCGAGTTTTTTTGATTGATCAAAAAAGAGAACATCTCCTTTCACTGTGTATTTCCCTTCTCTGTTTACACGAATATTTCCAAAGGCATCAAAATTCTGATTGGCATAAAGATACGCACTATCGCAATAAAAAAGAGTTCCTTCATGCTGTAGGCTAACGTTGCCAATCAATCGCTGAGCCTCCACTATATTTTTATCAAACTGGATATTATCCGCATGTAATAATTTGACTACCCTATTTTGCTGTGCGGTTGCAAAAAAGCAGTGAAGGGAAAAGAACAGAACAAAAAAGGGCAGCAGGAAAGTTCTATATGAATATAGATTCGTCATATATATTTTCGGGCAAATACGATTCCAAAATTCTGTACTTACCGGCGGCAAATTTATCCAATCAGTCCTCCTTCGCCAGGCTCATTAGCGAATTATTTACTCTTTCCAAGAAGCCGATACATTCAATTCAATAAGTCCTCATTTTGAATTCCGACTACGAGTGGCAGCACTATTCGCCTGTTTATCTTCCAATTTTTTGAATATTTCTGAAAGCATTTTTTCAGTGTCAACAAAGTGCCTGTAAAATGATTAATTTCAACTATGTAATTGAGTTTAGCATTTGGTTTCAAGATTCCCTCGATGTTCTGAATGTGAGAATATATATCATCAAAAAATTTGTGGACATTGTTGCTCTTAGCCCTGAGTTTTTATCTCCCCCGGATTTTAAATTTTCCAATTATTTTATACCTTCGACGAAACATTCAGAACACTTTTTTTGCTACAACAAATGAGAAAAAACATTATTCACACAACATTACTAGGTGTTACAACCTTACTGCTGACCCTTTGGACTCAATGTGCCTATTCACAGAATCCGACTATATACATTGATAGTGAAGAGGTGCTGACCTCAAATATGTCCAGTGGATCACCGTATTGGTTAGGCGCGGGGCAAACTTTGGAGGCGGGTAATCTGGTGAAATTTATTTCGGTACTTGAATACACAATTGTTCCGGCAGGAGGTGGTGGAAATTCGCTGCAATTTTTTGGTGTATTATCGGTATCCACTGTTCAGACCGTCCCATCCGGTAAAGCATGGAAAATAGAATCCGTAGCAATGGATCCTGCTGCCTCTGTTTTTGGTGGGGCAGATAATCTGGGCAATCATGTTGCAACGAACCATCTGACCATGAGTAATTTCAGAATAGATGGTGTGGGGAATCCGACAGCGGCAGCAGATGCGGTGAACGTGGCAACCCAGCAGAGTGGAAATCTCACTTATTCCTCTGATGGCGGAACGGCAAATGCTTATACGGTCAATCTAAGTATAGCTCCCGCTGCATACACGACGGGAATGGTAATAAATTTCAAAGCTTCAAATACCAATACAGGGGCTTCTACTCTGAATGTAAATTCTCTCGGTGCAAAATCTATCCGAAAGCAGGGAGGAGGAACCGATGTGAGTGCCGGTGATATTGCCGCAGGTCAAATGGTTACAGCGATTTATGATGGCACCTATTTTCAGATAACCGGCCAACTTGGCAATCCAGCGGGCGGTACTCCACATGGCAAACAGCGTCTTACCAGCAGTGGTACATTTACGGTTCCGGCGGGCGTATATACAGTTTACCTCACAATGTGTGGTGGTGGTGGGAGCGGTGGCGGGTTTGTCGGATCAGGTGGTGGCGGAGCGGCCACCGTGCTCAGTTATCCTATCAGTGTAACACCAGCAGAGAATATCACAGTTACCATTGGCACAGGAGGAAGTTCAGTTACCGGAAATGTGAATGGAAACAGCGGGGGTACAAGTTCGTTCGGCTCCTATTTTTCCACAGGTGGTGGAGGAGGTGGTACTTACTCCAGTGGTGCAGTAGGAGCTGGTGGTACGGGGTCGTCTGGATCAGTTCCTGGAGGTAATGGAACCAAGGTGGGAGGTAATACAGGAGGTAATGGAGGTGGAGCCTTATATGGAATGGGGGGTATCGGTGGATATGATCAAAATGGAACTAATGGAGTTGGATACGGGAGCGGTGGTGCGGGTGGTGGTGCCAACTGTTGCCAGTCAAGTGGTGCCGGGGCTGCTGGAATTGCCATCATCGAGTGGTAGTCTATTCTCTGATTATCACCAGAAGTCTCGGGTTATTTGCTCCATACTTCCGATATAAAATAGGATACTCTCTCAAAATTGGATATTTCGTTCCCTTCCTCTTTTCTTCCTTTGCTAATACCTTTGCGCCTTTACGATTAGAAATATGTATGTCAAAAATATTGACGCAAAAGGTGCAAAGGGATTGTGCTATACGAACTCGAAAGGGATGTACTCTATTTTGTCCTTGCCTTGATAGAAATGTTGAATCCTGAGAATTTAACGATATTCTTTTGGAAAAGAAATCTCCTGGAAATAGCCGGTCAATCTATTGCTAAACAACTAAAAATATATATGGTTAAAAAGCACGGATAGCACGGACGGGGTAGGTATAGATCTTATTGTCATTGCTCGTGCTACCATTGAAAAAGTCTAGGAACCATGAGTAATTAATGTAGTCCTCGGACGACGACCAGTAACGAGTTGGCACAAGTAGAGTAGTGGCTGCGTTGCCATCGAGAGCAAGAGCCTTACTAATGGGCCAAATATTATTCCATAAATAATTTAATTCATAAATGCTTGGTAAATACCAGTCGGAGTAAGTTCCGGTGCCATAATCGGCATTGGTATAATCAGCACACAGTTTTGCAGCGCTATTAGTATGGCCGCTTTGCCCAATAATGGCGGTAGTATTGCTTATGCCGTCCCACTTATCAGTCGTACCTATAAATACATTTACAATATTGCTCCAAGCTTGTGAAGAGCTCAAGTCAATCATACTTACTACCAAGCCATGTTCACCACTTCCATCAACCCAAAATACTACACCACCACCGTAGAGTTCGCCAATATAGCGGGTTGGTGCCCCGCCATTACACGTGTTGACCCAAGTAAAAGTGCTGGCCTGATAGAAAAATAAACAACTTACGTCAGTATCATATACCACTAAACCATCAGCGGGATTGGAGATAGCAGTACGCTGGGCAGTAGTCAAGCGCGGGGGCAGAAGACCCTTATCGGTATAGTCAATATCAAGCCCCGCGCTTGGATCGGGGGTAGCACCATTGGAATTAATACCAACCTGTGCTAAAAAGGAATTTGTGGTAAAAGCAATAACAATAAACAATATAACCTTTTCCATCAGAAAAATAGTTTAGGTGGATTCTAAAAAAAATCTTTATTGAACGATTCAAGAAAAACCTTTAGAACCCGTTAGGCGGCTCTTATTAAATACTATACAAGTGTAAAGAATTTCTGACGGTTTTGTGTCCATTTTTTTTCTCAATCAAACACAAGACTTTGCGCCGCTGGTGTATTACTTCATGGGATTAACGAAAAAAAGAGCGGTAATAACATTATCGAAAAGGGGCAAAGGAGTGACTGCCAATTATGACAATACCTGCCATACACTTTCATTCAAGTGCATATAGGTAATTTTCCCACACAAAAATTAGTTTCAATATCCCCGCTATAACTCAAACACGAAAGGCAGGCTCGAAAAAGATGCTTGAAATTTTTGCGCAAGCATTTTGTTCTTCATTATTCAACCAGCCTTGACACAGATTGCAGGAGATTGAGTACCTGGAACACTTTTCCAAAATCATACATCTCTACACCTACTCCGTCGGAGGTAGAAGGATTATCATTTTTTTTTGCCGTGACGATTTCTACTGAATTTACATGGTATTGGCCATCTGCAATAGCATTGACACATTGAATCATTTGCTGCTCATTGACTGCCGATGGATCGAATTCAACCGAGACAACGTTGTCAGTACGCTCCTCTGAAAAATCAAGTGCAGTTCCCATTACTCCCTGCAAAGCACGCAGTTCTTTCTGTATTTTTCCGCCACAACCGGCAGAGCAAGTCATTCCAG
>JADLBA010000280.1 GCA_020848015.1 Crocinitomicaceae bacterium
ATTTTGCATCATCAGAAACTGCCGGAAATGAAAGATCGGAAGTTGCTCCAACCGAAGTTTGGTAAAAAAACGCTGCCAACACCAGTTTCATTTTGTAAAACCGGTACAGGCAGGCGTGCCACTTCTTCTCTTTTTTATGCATATCTTTCAAATTTCAATCATACCCTCAAAGACGCACACTGCTGGGCCACAAAGCCATATATTGCGAAATTTGCCTTTCTTGTGCTGTTCAAATTTCACACGGAGATTGCCGCCGGGAGTTTCAACGTTTACTTCGCTGAGATCGGTGCGGAGATAACCGCTCACCAACGCTGCTGCTGTTACACCTGTGCCACACGAAAGCGTTTCATTTTCTACGCCCCTCTCATACGTTCTTACAAAAAGTCTGTCATTACCCAAGAACTCCAGCAGGTTGACGTTTACTCCTTCTTTTTTATAGTTATCGCTGTACCTGATTTTTTGTGCATAAGGAATGAGAGCAACAGCGCGAATATCCCGCTGAATTGAAACGATGTGGGGAGAACCGGTATGAAGAAAAAAAAGTTCTTGTTCAATTGTTCTGATTTCCTGAACATCGGACATTTTAATAGCGATCTCATCTCCGCTGACCACGGCTCTGTGTTTTCCATCAATTGCGCTGAACTCAATTTCCTTTTTTTCTAACCATTGAGAACGTGCGAAACTGATCGCACAGCGGCTGCCATTGCCGCAAAAACTCTGGCTCCCATCGGGGTTGAAAAAATTCATGTAAAAATCTGTCTCTTTTTCCGGTTCAATCAGGATCAACCCGTCTGATCCAATACCATACTTCCGGTCGCAGAGAGCGCTGACCTCGTTGGGAGTGGGTTTCCAACTGTTGATGCGATTATCGGCTATAATAAAATCATTGCCCGTACCATGGTATTTTGAAAAGCAAAAGCGCATTGCGCAAATATATTGTAGCCATTCTTCAAACTATCGCAATGCTTTGCAGTGTTCGGGTGAGTGGAGAGGAATTGTCTGCCCTCGCCGTACCTTGCACCCCCAAACTGATAATCATGTCCATTTTGGAAAAATCTGAAATTCAAAAGCCACCTGTGCTGTCCAGTGATCTGCTGCTGCGAGCTTTTGAATTGATGACTACCGCCAAGAGTATGTCCGATGTGTTTGAAGAAAACGCGAAGTTTACCAGCAAGTATGTACATGCTACTTCCCGTGGGCACGAGGCCTGCCAACTCGCACTGGGGATGCAACTCAGGCCGCAAGACTATCTCAGTGCCTACTACCGCGATGATAGCATTCTTCTTGGAATAGGTCTTCAGCCTTATGAATTGATGCTTCAATTGATGGCTAAGCGAGAGGATCCGTTCAGTGGAGGCCGTACTTATTATAGCCATCCCGCTCTGAACCGCGATGATATGCCCAAAATTCCACACCAGTCATCCGCAACTGGAATGCAGGCTATTCCTGCTACCGGTATTGCAATGGGGCTTCAATACAAAGAAAAAAGAGGGCTGCATAAAAGCAGGTCTTCAGACGACAATGCCGTAGTTGTTTGTTCTATAGGAGATGCCGCCATCACCGAAGGAGAGGTATCAGAAGCCTTTCATATTGCAACACTCAAAAAGTTGCCGATCATTTATTTTGTTCAAGACAACGAGTGGGATATCAGTGCCCACGCTTCAGAAATTCGGTTTGGCGATGCAATGACCTATGCACGGGCTTTTCCGGGTATCAAAGCCAAATCATTGGATGGCACCGATTTTATTGCCTGCTTTAATGCATTGAAAGAGATCATTGCCGATGTGAGGCTTTTTCGCCGGCCCTGGCTGGTGCACTGTAAGGTGCCTCTACTCGGCCATCATACCTCTGGTGTTAGACGGGAATGGTACAGAGATGATCTCGAAAGCGCCGCCCTTCGCGACCCGCTGCCGAAATTCAGAAAACAGTTGCACCAATTGGGCTTCGGCGATGATACTCTCGATCAGATAGTAAAATCATCGCGTGAAAAAGTGTTGGCAGATTATGACCGGGCACGCAATGCAGAAGACCCGCGTCCTGATGATCTGCTGACCTTCGATTATGCTCCGACTGAAATTACAGAGGAAAGAGGAGAGAGGGCACCGGTAGGCAAAGAACCCACCGTGATGGTGGACTGTGCATTGTTTGCGATGCAGGAAATATTGGAAAAACATCCGGAAGCCTTGCTTTATGGCCAGGATGTGGGCCGCAGACTCGGCGGAGTGTTTCGCGAAGCCGCTACACTCGCTGAAAAATTTGGTGATGATCGCGTATTTAATACCCCGATACAGGAAGCGTTTATTGTTGGAAGTACGGTTGGGATGAGTGCCGCCGGCCTTCGCCCGATAGTAGAAGTACAGTTTGCCGATTATATCTGGCCGGGACTGAACCAACTTTTCACCGAAGCCAGCAGGAGTTATTATCTCAGCAATGGCAAGTGGCCGGTGAATGCAGTTATACGTGTGCCTGTAGGTGCTTATGGTAGCGGTGGCCCCTACCACAGCAGTAGCGTGGAAAGTGTACTCGCCAATATTCGTGGTATCAAAGTAGCCTATCCAAGTACCGGTGCCGATCTGAAAGGATTGCTGAAAGCGGCTTTCTATGATCCGAATCCGGTGGTGATGCTCGAACACAAGGGATTGTATTGGAGCAAGGTGAAAGGAACAGAAGACGCACGAACGATTGAACCCGGCGACGATTATGTTGTCCCATTGGGCAAAGCACGTACTGTGATCTCCGCAACACACAGTGAATCAGTGGCTGTCATAACTTACGGAATGGGAGTGTACTGGTCATTAGGCGCGGCAAAACAATTTCCGGGACATATCGAAATTATTGACCTCCGGAGTATCAATCCACTGGACAAAGAGTCTGTACTAAAGGCGGTAAAAAAATGCGGACGATGTCTTGTAGTAACAGAAGAACCAGTCGCTAACAGTTTTGCGCAATCGCTCGCGGGGATGATTAGTGAAGAGGCTTTTCGTTACCTCGATGCACCGGTTATGACAATTGGAAGTATATCAACTCCGGCTATTCCGTTGAATTCAATTCTCGAAGAAACGCTGTTGCCAAACCCTGAAAAAGTTGCCAAAAAAATTGCTGAATTATTAGCGTTTTGATCCCGTATTTTTACAAACCGGAAATACATCAACAATGAATATAATCCACTGCTTTTTTTCGGCTTTGCTGTCTATGACAGTTGCCGCAGCCATCTCTCAGGCTCCCTTTGAAGGGAAAATTATTACTGAAGTGAAAGCCGTTGAATTGCCTCCGGAGGCAAAGGGAATGGAGTCAATGTTCAATCACTCAATCAATATCTACGTTAAAGGGAAAAACAGGAGGGTGGAAGAGGGCACTGCAATGGGTAACACGGTAATCATTACTCTGGGAGAAAAGAACGAGACGATCATGCTGATGGATATGATGGGGCAGAAAATAGCTGTAAGTATGTCGCCGGAAGAAAATACGCCAACAACAGGACACGAACCGGCAAAAGTGGAGTTGACAAATGAAAAAAAAATGATCGCCGGGTACGAATGCAAAAAAGCAATTTTAACAGGGACAGAAAATCCCGAAACAATAATGGAGATTTGGTACACCGAAAAGTTACCAAATGCAACCGGCAAATATGAATCTATAGCGGGGATGCCAATGCAATATAGGGTGAGTGCCAATGGTATGTTGCTCGAGTTCACGGTAACTAAAGTAGCCGCTGAAAAGGTCAGCACAACTCTATTTGAAATTCCTTCCGGCTATACAGTAAAAACAAAAAAGGAACTCGAGGGGTTGATGCCTATGTTGGGCTACTGAGTACCTTTAATTACCTTCTCTCTTTCCGGTTTAATGAAAAGAAATATTCTCTATTTATTCATTCTGCTCGCCGTTTTTGCCGGGTGGTGGTACTATTATAAAGTGCCAGCTGATGTGAAGTTTTCGCTGATGAAAACAGAATTTCCGGAGGGGAGCTATGGCACATTATCCGATTTTACAGATGGCCCCGCAGTTATTCATTTTTATGCCGCATGGTGCGGCCCTTGTATGCGAGAATTGCCAGCTATCCGCTCGTTTATTGACCGGTTTCCGGGCATTGAGGCAAAGGTGTTTCTCGTTACCGATGATCCGTGGGATAAGATAGAAAATGTGAGGAAGCAAATAGGTGAAAAGATAAATATCGTGCGGATAAATTCCCTGAAAGAAATTGGGATACATTCAATCCCCATTACTTATTTTCTTGACAAAGAATTGGAAAGCAAAAAGGAACAGATGGGTGCATGCCCGTGGGAAGATGAAAATTTTCTGAAAGAAATTCAACCAATCATACAATTTTGAAAATAATAGTAAAATGGCAAATGTGACGGTAGTACTGGATGGGACAGAGACCTCTTTTGAACTGGATGAAAACGGTGAAACTATTTTAAACACTGCCCTTGACAAAGGAGTGGATGCTCCGTATTCATGCAAGGGAGGAGTGTGCACAACCTGTATGGCGAAACTTCTCGAAGGCACGGTGCACATGGATGCGAACTACGCTCTGACTGATGGTGAATTAAAAAAGGGATTTATTCTTGTATGCCAATCGCATCCCACCTCTGAAAAGGTAAAAATAACATGGGATATATAAGACTTTTGGAAAATCCTCTGGTGTTAATATTCCTTATTTACAAATAATTTTATATTTCTATTTAGCGGTAATTCTTTTATCATTGCTAACCGGATATATGCCGATGTACGGGCTTTATTTTATAAAGCTCCGGTCAGGTAAATATTGAGGGTTTTTGATCGGGCAACGACCCCAAAAAATTTTTTAATAGAAATTTTGATATATAGCCAACACCTTAGTAAGTATGGCGAAAGTGCGGGAACCCCATTCCTTTAATGATGGAGAAGTTTGTCAAGTTGATCCCTATTTTCAACTATCCAGCATTAGGAAAATGGAGTCGCCTCAAAATATAACTGTATAGATTGTGGAAAAATTCAATAATAAATACCGCATTTCTTCTGCGCGATTGCAGTCGTGGGATTATGGTAACAATGCTGCATATTTTATTACCATTTGTACCCAAAACAGGGAGCATTTTTTTGGTGAAATCGTTGAGTCATTAAAATGCCCCATTCATTCAATGCAATTAAATGAAATCGGACAATTAGCAGAAAAATTTTGGCAGAAAATCCCTGAACATTTTCCATATATTGAATTAGGCAATTTTGTGGTAATGCCCAACCATATCCACGGGATATTGATTATAAATAAAATTACGGTCGGCAATAACGTTGTTGGTAATGGCGGTGATATTGAGAATATCGTGAATACCGTTGGGGACGTTGGGAACTTTGGGAACGTTGGGGACTTTGGGGACGTTGGGATCGTTGGGTACGTTGGGGACGTTGGGGACGTTGGGGACGTTGGGAACGTTGGGGACGTTGGGAACGTAGAGACGTTGCAATGCAACGTCTCTACCACCATCCCCACCACCATCCCCACCACCATCCCCACCACCGGTAATCCCACCACCGGTAATCCCACCATCGGTAATCCCACCACCGGTAATCCCACCACCGGTAATCCCACCACCGGTAATCCCACCACCGGTAATACCACCACCGGTAATCCCAACCACCGCGATATCACCATCCCCACCGCAAACGCAAACGCTAAAAACGAACAAATGGTTAAAATATCCCCAAAATCAGGGTCTATTTCAACTATAATACGGTCGTATAAATCTGTGGTAACAAAATATGCGCACAAAACGCATCCTGATTTTGCGTGGCAAACCCGATTTCACGACCACATCATTCGGGATGCTCGGTCATTTAATAATATTCAAAACTATATAATTAACAACCCTGCAAAATGGAAGGGAGATAAATTTTACATCAATGGAGGGCAATTGCTAAAGCAAAGTAGAAACCGTCCATTAACTGTGCAATAAAAGAACGTAGCACCATTGCGCTATCATTTTACGCATTGGCAGTATTGCTGTGTTTTGCCAATATTTATTTGAGTATAGGTTTTATCATCCTTGTTCAACAGAATTCCACTTTCGGAATTATCTCCCCCGGAAAATAGTGAGTAGTAGGTGCTGAAATTCCCCTGTTTATTTTTTTACCCTACGCTGGCTGAATTGCTGCGTGACAAAATAGGTGCGATATTTTATGTAGCGAGCCGGCCAAAGTTTGACCA
>JADLBA010000281.1 GCA_020848015.1 Crocinitomicaceae bacterium
CCTCTCATCTGTAGGCTTTTGAAATATTCTGAAGAGGCGAGATTGATCAGAACGCCCCGGGGAGCTAATTCAGAACTGAGCATAGAAGAGAGTTTATTGCCCCAAAAGGAATAGAGATTCTTACTTTTTGTATCGGGAGAAAAAGGAGTTCCCATCATCAATCTGTAAGGTTGGATCAGGTCTAAGGGGCGTAATAGCCCATAAAGCCCACTGAGAATACGCAAATGATCCTGCGCAAATGCAAGGTCTTTTTTTGAAAAAGTCTCCGCTCTTATTCCGCGATAAACATCGCCCTTGAACATCAGCACCGACTGTATGGCATTGTTGTGGGAAAAGGGGATATGCCAGGCGGCAAATCTTTCTTTGTTCAGCATTGCGAGATCAGCGCTGATGCCCATCATAAGGCTAAGTTTTTCGGTGTTACATTTGCGCAGTTTTGTGACGAGGTACTCCGCTTCTTTCAAAAAAGCAGGATGAGAACACGGCAGATCCGGAAAATGTGTTTTACTGTCAAGCCGTTTTGCGGGCGAAAGCACAGCGATCAATTGACTTCCCATTAGTTGGAATATTTTTTTTCAAGATAATCACCAAACGACTTGCTCACAGCTTCATACATCATATCGGCTTGGAGTTCATACCCCAATTTCGTGAAGTGAACTCGATCCTTTGCCGCCAGTCCACTTCCGACCCAACTGTCAATGGAACCCAGTCCGCCCATGATTCCGAAGAGGTCATATACTGCGCCATTGTATTTTTTAGCAAGATGCTGCATAGCTTCCCTTACCTGCAATGCATTTTTATTTGGATACCTCTTTTGAAAATAGGTGTCGTTGTTCGTGATAAACATAAAACAGGTATGGGGATTCACTCTAAGGAACTGCTGAATCAATGAGTCGTAGCGAGCCTCGTAACCTGAACGGTCAAAATCATTTACTGAGACATTGGCATCGTTCACTCCAATACCTAAGATTATCATGTCGGGACGCAATGTATAAAGCTGCTCCTCAAAAAGATTGCAGCGGAGGTAGCTGTATGTTCCAGCCCCATTCACACCGATAGAGTTATAGGTAATCCCAGCGTTTTCATTGCCGAGATAAACACCCTGGAAGGTAAAAAAGCCAGGTAGCCTGTCAGTTCTTACGACATCAAATTTCAGTGTGGTCACCGAAGGAGAAAAAGACCATTCCATATATCCACACTCAGGGAAAAAACTTTTTTCGATAGTCGTCAGATTAGTATCCGGTCTTAGTATCATGTTTTCCGAACCTTGGAAATAGAACCTCACTTTATTAAAGGAATAGGCTGCACTATCATTATTAAATACAGAAAGTTCGACGGAAGAAAGCGAATCAGTAGTGGTAGCAGTGATTCCCGACATACCCCACATACTACTGTCATCGCTGACACTGCTTCGGTGTCCCTTCCATTTGCCGGTCCATTTGCAATGAATCGTTTTGGGTGAATTAGTGCCGGCTAATTTGTAGGGAAAAAAGAATCCACGTTCTCCCTCTGTTCCGAGTGTCAGTTGCGAAAAGTTTGAGCGCATACGATCTGTCAATGCTCCTCCCTGCACATGGCTTCCGCCAATGTGCAGAACAGAAATTTTGCCTTCGCCATCAAAAACCAATCGGTCCATTTTTTCGAATAAGGAATTCCATTTTTCCATTTTTCCAAAAAACTGCAGCTCATTCTGATCGTAGCGAATAAACCCGAAATCTCTTTTTACCAAAACAGTTTCAAATTTTTTATAGGCCGCCGACCTGCCAGGTTCAATCCACGATATGAAGACCCAAAGAAAAGCTATTGCAGCCCATACTGTTGTTGTCCCCTTCCATAATAAAGAATTCCGGGAAAAAAAATGTTGCATTGTTCCCTGCAAGTAACGGCACATTCTATTAAGAGTTGCGTTATACCGTCACCCGTTTCCAACATTTTAACTTTAAAAAATCAGCTCGTCGAATGGAAGGAAAAGCTTCCTGTCAAAAGTTTGGTTTCAGCAGGTAGCGAGAGTAAAACTTATCAATCTCATTTACGGCTTCCTGGGCTGAGTCCACGATGATAAAGAGGTGCATATCCTCTTCATTAATATTTTTATCTCTTTCCAGCAAAATTGTTCTAATCCAATCAGCAAGACCGCCCCAGAAAGATTTCCCAAAGAGGATGATGGGAAATCTGCCAATTTTATCGGTTTGTATCAGCGTGAGAGCCTCAAACATTTCATCAAGGGTTCCAAAGCCGCCGGGCATCACAACAAAACCTTGGCTGTATTTGATGAACATCACCTTTCTGACAAAGAAGTAATCAAACTTGATGTCTTTGTCAGTATCAATATAATCATTGCTGTGCTGCTCAAAAGGCAGCTTGATATTGAGGCCAACACTGATGCCATTAGCTTCACGTGCCCCTTTGTTGGCAGCCTCCATAATACCGGGTCCGCCGCCGGTGATCACTCCATATCCTTTTTGTGTCAACAGAAAGGCAATGTCCCGTGCTGCTTGGTAATATGGGTTGTCTGGTTTGGTGCGGGCAGAGCCGAAAATTGAAACACAGGGGCCTATACTCCCCATTCTGTCATACCCTTCGACAAACTCTCCCATGATCTTAAAAATAGACCATGAGTCGTTACTTTTGATTTCACTCCAGTTTTTCTGTTTGAATTTTTTAGCTATTCTGCTGTCGTTTTCCATTATAATCTAATTAAACACAAAAAAAAACAAGTTGTATTTCAACTTGTCTCTATAAAACAAAGGAGACAGATGTAAGAGTTGAGAAGTCTTCGGCAAAATCAGAATAATTACTCAGAACAGCCCTTTTTTTCTCCTAGTGCTCCCGCCGAGTCCGAGTACTCCAAGCAATCCTCTCGCCACTTCCCGCATCACAGTATTTCCTACCTGGCGCACCATGGTATTTTTTGACAATTTTTCGATGACACTAGGTTCTTCCCTGACAGAGGATTTGGGTTTTGGCTGAGGTGCCTCTGCCTCCTCTTCTTTTGTTTGGGCTTTGGCATTGTTGAGTTTTGCCTCCAGAATCTCATAGGCACTCTGTCGGTCCACCTCTACATTGTATTTTGAGGACAGCAATGAAGCAGCGGTGATTCTATCAATCTCCTCTGCATTCAGCACTCCCATTCTACTGGAAGGTGCGCGCAGATGCGTGGCGGCTAAGGGTGTTGGAATTCCCTTCTCATTCAGGGCAGTGATCAGGGCTTGCCCGATGCCGATACTTGTCAGCAGCTCTTCCGTTTTATAAAATTCTGAAATGGGATAATTTTCTGCTGTTTTATTGATTGCTTTTCGATCTTTGTCAGTAAATGCCCGCAAGGCGTGTTGGACTTTCAATCCCAACTGTGCCAGCACATCCTCTGGAATATCGTACGGATTTTGAGTGCAGAAAAAAATGCCGATACCTTTTGAGCGGATAAGTTTGATAATCGCTTCTACCTGATCGAGTAGGGCTTTCGAAGCCTCTTTAAAAATGAGGTGTGCTTCATCAATGAAAACGCAGAGCTTTGGCTTTTCAAGATCGCCAGCTTCAGGAAAACTTGCGTAAATTTCGGCGAGCATTTGCAGCATAAAAGTAGAAAACAATTTTGGCTTATCCTGAATGTCGGTCAGCCTCACAATACTCACTATTCCGCGACCATTCTGATCTACCCTCACCAGATCGGAGACTTCAAACGATCGCTCGCCAAAAAACAATTCTGCACCCTGCGTCTCGAGTTCAATCACTTTTCGCATAATGGTACCGACGGATGCTTCACTGATCCTGCCATAATTTTTTTCTATCTCCGCTTTTCCCTCATCTGTGATAAATTGAAGCAATCGTTTAAAATCTTTCAGGTCGAGCAATGGGAGATTTGAATCATCGGCAAACTTAAAAATTACAGCAACGATTCCGCCCTGAGTGTCATTCAACTCCAATATTTTTGAAAAAAGAACGGGGCCAAACTCACTAACGGTTGCGCGCAAGCGCATTCCATTTTCTTTGGACAAGGTCATCAACTCCACAGTATTCCCAACGGAATTGTAAGGAACTCCAATCAACCGGTGGCGTTCTTCGATCTTGGGATTTGATATACCTGCTACCGCAATGCCGCTCAGGTCTCCTTTCAAATCCATCATCAAAACAGGAATCCCTTTGGCAGCCATATTTTCAGCGATGATCTGGAGAGTCACTGTCTTACCAGTACCCGTGGCACCGGCAATCAGTCCGTGCCGGTTAAGGGTTTTTAATGGAATACATACGTTGCAGTCGCTGAGGGGTTGCCCATCAAGAATGGCTCCTCCCAGTATTATAGAATCTCCTTTGAAGGTATTTCCTTCCTTGATATGTAGTTTGAATTTTTCTGTGCGTTCCATTTCGATTGCTTAGAGCAACGAAGATAACAGAAGTGCCGAAAAACCATGAAATGCAGCAATAAAAAAAGTGAAATTTTGCACGTTCAATTCATGTAACAGCATTGGCTATCCGACTCAATTGTATTCAGACGAACACATAAGGATGAACAAAATCCAGTTCGCCATGAACAAAGTCTAAAGACAATGAATATTGATACGATGTTATTGCCTGCCCCCTTCTCTTCATAAATTTTCATTGTGTACTACGCTATGCTTGATTCAAAATGATTTACAACTATTTCTTAGTGTAGTCTTGCTATTTTCATAGCATCCAAATAAAGTAAAATAATAGAAATCCGAAAATTATCCAGTCAGTCCACAAGGCAAATTTTTCGTTTATACCAGAAGTTTTTTTAGAAAATGTTGCATACCTGCACTGCCGAAATAAAGCCCGCTTGCAAATGCACTTACTGTTCGCTACTCTGGTTTAAGCATCGAAATAATAGCTACAAGTCCGAAACAAATGTTGGTAAAATCTAATTCACGAAGGATAGGAAAACTATCGTGGTTATCCAGATGGAAAATTTGTTTTGCAGTAAATTCAGGATTTTTGATCTGTTTAATTCCCGTAAAAAAATAAGCGAAGTCCGGCAGCAGAAAAAATAAACCACTTGCAAAATAATCCAAATGTCAATGCAATATTGGTTGCAAAATGCTCTACAACAAAACCAATTGTCGGCAATACAAAGGTCAGAATACTCACACTAATGAAGTAAAATTTATTTGGCTTGTCGTCTATGTTAACTGTGATGATCAATATTTCTTTCAATCTGGTAAATTCGCAGCATTGTCATAGGGTTGCTACCTTCTTCAGAATATATACCTTAAACCAGCGATACAGAGACAATTTTTTTTGTTTCAAAAAATGGCAATGGAAAAAAGTCGTAGATGTCGTGTAGCTCTGTATTCTTTCCGCAGCCTTTCAACTCGTCTGAAAGATCTCCGCCTTTAAGGGCGATCAGGCCATTGGGTAGTGCATTAATATTTTTCCTTCTGAATTTTCCGGCAGACCATGCCAGCAATTCCGGCAATGGAGCTACCGCCCTGCTGACGACAAAATCAAAGGTATCAGATATTTTTTCAGCACGCCGGTTAACAGCGACAACATTTTTTAATCCAAGTGCATTTGCTATTTCCTGCACCACCTTTATTTTTTTTCCAATACTATCTGAAAGAATAAAACTGACTTCGGGCATAGCGATTGCAAGGGGGATTCCCGGAAAGCCGCCACCGGTGCCAATATCGAGTATATGAGTTCCGGGTTGAAAAGGGAGAAAGCGATAGATTGCTAGGCTGTGTAAAATGTGGCGTACAAAAAGCTGATCGCAATCTTTTCGAGAAATTACATTGATCTGGCTGTTCCATTCTGAATAAAGTTCAGGCAGCTGTTCAAACGTATCCAACTGCGCGGACGAAAAATTTTTGAAATAGCTGATAAGTTCTTCGCGCAAGGAAATTCAATTCATCCGCAGCAGCGGTATTTATCAATAGCTCTCGCGGGTATTTTTCATCATCTGAAACAGAAATTCACGCGCTCTGAATAGCTGGGCTTTCACGGTGCCTAAGGGCAACTTCAGCTCTTCAGCAATTTCTTCGTATGCCATCTCATCAAAGTAGCGCATTTCCACGAGTCTCCTGTACCGTGGTTTTAGTTTATCAACGATCTGTCGCATTTTGTGGATGCGCTCTTCTTTCTGCATTGCTTCCGCCGGATCGAGTACAGCGTCCTTGATGCTTATCTCGACGGTTTCTCCATCGTCAGACTGAAATCCATGGTCAATGGAAATAGCTTTTATTCTTTTTCTGCGGATATAGTCAATGCAGTTATTCGTAGCAATTTTGAAAAGCCAGGTAGAAAAGGCGAATTGTGGGGTATATTGATCAAGTCTTTTGAATGCTTTTCCAAATGCCTCAATAGTGAGATCCTCAGCATCGTCTTTGTTGTTCACCATTTTCAGCAACATGAAATAGATCGGTTCGCGGTAGCGCTCCATCAACTCAGCATACGCTTTCTGCTCGCCGGCCTGAAGAGCTTTTTGAACGAGTTGGTAATCGTATTGTCCCTTATCCGAAAGATGTGCTATCAGTTCCATTTCTGTGGTTTTCGCACGAGGTTAGTAAAATATAATCCGGCGTTCAGTGCGTACAACTTTAACTCAAGGAAAGGAGAAAGCCATACGATATCTTTTCCCTGATTCAGTTTCACTGAAGTCTTGTGCAAGATAAGCAGTTGAATAATATATCTGATGAGGAGCAAAGCACCAACTACCAACATAGCAGTCTTCAAAACCATTGCGCCGGCAAAACCAACCATTAGTAGCAGGAAGCTGAGTGGCCATACTACAAGCATAATGCGGTGCGCCAACTTATAAAATGGAGCGGTGGTGAAATGTCTTCTTTTCTGTACGAACCATTCGTTCCAAGTCTTTTTAGGTTCCGAAACGGTATGTGAATGCGGGTGTAACCTGACTGTAGTATTCCTTTTACCAGCAACTTGGTTGATGAAAAGATCATCGTCTCCGGAGGTTAGGCTGTAATGGGAGCGGAATCCACCCACTTTGAAAAACACTTCGCGGCTATAGCACAGATTTCGACCCACACCCATATATGGATTTCCGGCTAATGCTGCGCCGAGGTATTGCAATCCGATCATCAGCGTATCAAAACGGATGACTTTATTGAGCCATCCCGGATATTCAGTCAGCGGGGAAAAGCCAAGCACTATCTGCCTGTCATGATCTATTGGCCCGGTCATTCTTCGTATCCAGTCTTCAGAAACCGGTCTGCAATCGGCATCTGTCAATAAGATCGTATCATATTTAGCTGCTTTGATCCCCAGTGTCAGCGCAAACTTTTTTCCCTGCATATTCTGTTTTTCTTCATCGAGATTGATCACGTGCATATTAGGGTAACTCACGCTGAGCGCTTTCAGAATAGCTTCGGTATCATCCCAACTACTGTCGTTCACGACTACCAGTTCAAAATCGGGATGATCCTGTTCCATAATCATCGGGATATGATCCATTAATTTTTTCTCTTCATTTCTTGCACAGATAACCACCGAGACCGGTCTTGTTTTTCCCAAATCTTCGGAAGGTTCCTTCCGGGCCACCCTCATGAAAAAATTTAGAAAGTAATAGAGTTGGACAAACCAAGCAACAATAAAAAGCCCCACAAACCCAAGACCCCAGTGATTTAAACTCAAGATATAGTCCATATTACCTTTTCACAAAAGTGCCGGCGAAGGTACCTTTAGCTCCCTTGATTCTGAAAGAAAAAGATACTTTCGGAACAGTATTTATTCACACAGTATGTTGAATTAAGACCTGTTTCGTTTTCCTCCGCCAGAGAGAATAAAAAACTGTTATCTTGCACCGGAAAGCAAATGAGGTTTGTTTATTCTACAATTACCTTTTCTAAAACTATCTAAATGAAAAAATTTATTTCTTCCATTTTCCTGTCAATCAATGTTCTTATTATACAGAATGTATCAGCACAGGGAGTTGCAGTTGGTGCCGGCGGTGGAAACCCTGACCCATCGGCGATGTTCGAAGTACAGTCCACAAATAAGGGCTTATTACCTCCTCGAATGACTACGGCACAACGAGATGCCATTGCCTTACCCGCCGAGGGATTGCAAATCTACAATCTCGACTGTCACACCCTTAACTTCAATGCCGGTACACCGGAATCGCCGGAATGGGTTACGGTCAGTTCATCCAATTCGCTCCCTGCAAGTGTAACAATTTCTGCTGCACCATCGGGGACAGTATGCGAAAATACGAGTGTTATCTACAGTGCATTAGTAATAAATGGCGGCGGTTCTCCGACATATCAATGGAAGAAAAACAATGTGGCCATTCCAGGAGAAACAAACCCGGTTTATACCAATCCTTCTCCTGTCAATGGCGATGCCATTTCCTGTATCCTCACATCTGATGCACCTTGTATTTCGAATGCTACGGCTACTTCTAATATCATTACAGAGGTAGTGAACAGTCCGTCAGCGGTTACCGTCAGCATTACAGCAGACCCGGCTGGAGCAGTATGCGAAGGAACTACTGTCAACTTTTACTCTACCCCATCAAATGGCTGAAGTACTCCTTCTTATCAGTGGCAAAAAAACGGGGTTAATATCAATGGGGCTACAGATCAGGATTTTTCCTCCGGGCTTCTCTCCAATAATGATCAGATCACCTGTGTGTTGACTTCGTCTCTCAATTGTGTTTCTGGATCGCCAGCAACCTCAAATAGTATTACAACAACTATTCTACCTCTCCCCTCCTCCGCATTTACACCCCCATCTGCTACTCAAAATTTCCCAGTAACTTTTGCGCCGGTAGTGCCCGGTAATACATATAGCTGGGCATTTTCAAGTGGTTCCATCGGATCGAGCAACGATCAGAATCCAGTTGTATCTTGGTCGGGCACGGGAACCTTTAACGTAAGCCTCACTCTTACATCTGTGAATGGGTGTAGCAGCACAACCAATAGTTCCATCATAGTGAATCCTTCCACCACTGTCACTCTAAATGCTAATGGAAGCGGTGCCAATGGGAGCATACAATCATTTTCGGTACCCTCGGGTGTAACCACCATTATCATCGAAGCGAGCGGGGCACAGGGGGGTACAGCCTACTCAGGATCAAACAATTTCATCGGTGGCAAAGGAGCAAGGATGAAAGGTACCTTTTCCGTTACTCCCGGACAATTGCTGAAAGTAGTAGTAGGGCAAGCGGGCGGAAGTTCTTCTTCCTATCACAGTGGCGGCGGTGGAGGAAGTTTTGTATGGGATAATGCAACAACCAGCCTGTTGATTGCGGCCGGTGGTGGTGGTGGCGGAGGAAATCTTCCCGATGGAAACGAGCAAGGGTCAATTGCGCAAAACGGAAATCGCGGTGGACAAATAGTGGGAGCTTACAACGGAGGCGGGAACGGTTATGGAGATGGAGGCACCAGTGGAAACGGTGGTTCTGGTGGTTCTGGTGGCTCTGGCCCCGGCAGTGACGGCGGTGGTGCAGGCTGGCTGACGAATGGAAATGGCAGCGGTTATGGCTATACTAAGTTCAGCTTTGCCGGAGGAACAGGAGGATCTGCCAACGGAGGTTATGGTGGTGGTGGTGGCCAAAGTAGCTGCTGCGGTGGAGGTGGTGGCGGTGGGTACAGCGGCGGTGGAGGAAGCGGATGGGCCAGCTCATCCCCCAACTGCAACGCTCCGGGGGGCGGTGGCGGTTCCTATAACACGGGAACTAACCAGACCAATGTTGCGGGGACTCAATTAGGAGATGGAGTAGTGACGATTACCTATTAATTTTTTCGTGAAGAAACAGGAAGGCTCTCAGCATAGAAGCCTTCCTGTTTTTTTATAATACTTATTTTCAAGTGTATCCATAGCACCCTCAACTTTACAAATCAGACTCTAACTTTATATAAAAACAAGAATCAAATCACACTCGTAGTGATGTTTCCCAAACCAGCATAAAGCAATAGAAAAATAGCTCTTTGGATTGTATATTTCTATTGTGCAATCTGGATTCATAGTAGGTACCACTATGAAAACAATCTTTGCATATTTGATCCACGAAAAAAACGTATGAAATCCAGAGCACAGCAAAAGGCAGAACACGCAGCCGTGAAAAAGATTCGTGAGCGGTCAGAACTGAAACCTCCCGAATACTATACCGATGGAATACTCCGGGGCGACAGAGTGGTATTATCACAAGCGCTAACTATTGTGGAAAGTACGTCTCCATTGCATCGTACTCTTTCCTCTTCAATTGTATCGGCATGTCTCCCACACTCAGGAAATTCACTAAGGATCGGAATTACCGGAGTTCCAGGTGTTGGGAAGAGCACATTCATTGAAGCATTCGGCGCATACCTCATCGGAAATCAGCAAAAAAAAATAGCCGTGCTGGCCATTGATCCGAGCAGTCCTGTGAGCGGAGGGAGCATTCTGGGAGATAAAACACGAATGGAAAAACTTGCAACAGAAACCCGCGCTTTCATCCGTCCATCGCCCTCCGCAAACTCATTTGGGGGTGTTGCACGCAAGACGAGAGAAGCCATCGTATTGTGTGAAGCCGCGGGATTTGACTGCATCCTTGTAGAGACCGTAGGTGTAGGGCAAAGCGAAACCACCGTGCATAATTTGACCGATTTTTTCCTGCTGCTGATGCTGGCAGGAGCAGGCGATCAATTGCAGGGAATCAAGCGGGGTATCATGGAAATGTGCGATGGAATACTGATAACAAAAGCGGATGGTGATAATGCTTCGGCAGCAAAACGGGCACGGACAGAATATTTTTCAGCGCTTCATCTCTTCGCCCCGTCCGAATCGGGGTGGAAACCCAGGGTGGAAATTTGTTCTGCAATCACAAATACCGGTATTGATCATGCATGGAGCATTATTCACGACCACGAGAAGTGGATGAAAGAGAGGAATCTTTTCGATTACCGTCGAAGTACCCAAGATCTGCAATGGATGCACAATACCATTAAAGATAATGTGTTGGCTAATTTCTTTTCAGATTCCAAAAATAAAATCGCGCTCAGCGAAGCTGAAAAGCTCATCAAGCAGAGAAAAATTTCGCCGTTTGATGCTGCGGAGAAATTGGTGAAACAATCATGGGAAAATCTAAGATCAGATCCTATCTCGGGAGAAATTCTTTAACAGCAAAGGTTGTGAAGGATTCAAGGCACTCCACTCAGATTAAAGAAAGTGAAACTATAACATCGCATAGATAGAAAAAATATTCTTCTGCACCAAAAAACGGTTCAACCCGATTATACCAATTCTATATAGGAATAGTCCAATGCAAATCACAGAAGCTTAGCGTCTTTGTGGTATTGGTTAGAATATCGGAATATTTCAAAAATAGAAATACTCTAACCTTATAATGCCCAATCGAACCACCGGAATATTGATTCATGACAACCGGAATTTAGGAAAACTGGGATGACGGGCGTGGATCCCGTAGAGACACCCAAATTGGGGGTCTCTACCAATAATCCCAATAATCCCCATCACCACAACGCCAATAAATTCACTAAATCCACTAAACCCACCAAAACCAATGAAACCAATCAATCGAAAATATCAAAAACAGAGGGTAAAAATAAAAAATGGAGTCCAAATTCAATTAGATCAATCATCAACCAATATAAACGGATAGTTACAATAAATGCAAAAAACCTACATACAGATTTTGTATGACAATCACGATTTCACGACCACATCATTCGGAATACACATTCATTTGAAGCGATCCAAAATTATAATACCAACAATCCATTAAAATGGAAGGAAAATAAATTATACATAAAAAAGGTAAACTACCACTACATATATATATTATATTGATGGATATTTCGACATACGCTATAAGGGAAAATGGTTCATTAAACGATGTTTCCAAACTCCACGGCTCCCGTTATTTTATCTATAACCACCTCAGCTCCCACGTCAGATTATTACATAGCAAATTGAATCAGTAATTCACCTCAGGTTTCCTTCCCTGCCGATATCTTAACTTTGTCCCATGAAAGACATAATAGGATAATATGGATACTATACAACATACAATAGAAATTCCACTAGTTGGGGTTAACAGTGAGCACTGTGCCAGAATAATTGAGGGGGGGCTTTCTGAGATAGAGGGAGTTACTAAATATAGAGTTGATATAAATAATAAAAAGGCAATTATAGAAGTCAACAATTCGAAAGAAGCGATTGATAAAGCAATCAGAACAATCAGAGACCTTGGGTATGAGGTGGGAAGCATTAAGAAAATATTTCCGGTCACGGGTATGTCGTGTGCTTCATGTGCAATAAGTGCAGAAACAATCATGAAAGCTCAAAATGGAGTATTGAATGCAATAGTAAATTTTGCAAACTCAAATGCCACAGTTGAGTATATTCCTGACCTGATCAATACCTCTCAAATGAAGCAGGCATTACAATCCATTGGTTATGATATGATCATAGAAGAGGAAAATGCCGAAGAATTGAAAGAAGAAATTTACAAGAATCATTTATCTGAATTAAGAACAAATATCATTTGGGTAATTGCACTGACGCTTCCGGTGGTTGCATTAGGTATGTTCTTCATGGATATGCCCAATGGTAATATCTTAATGATGGTGCTGACAACTCCTGTAATATTTTGGTTTGGAAAAAATTTTTTTAAGAATGCAATAAAGCAAGCAAAGCATTTCAAAGCTACTATGGATACGTTGGTGGCATTAAGTACCGGAATTGCCTATTTATTCAGTGTATTTAATACATTTTACCCTGAATTTTGGAAAAAAAGAGGTGTAGAATCCCATGTCTATTTTGAAGCAGTTTCAGTGGTAATCACATTTATCTTATTGGGGAAGTTTCTGGAAGAAAGAGCAAAATCGAGTACGTCATCTGCAATTAAAAAATTGCTTGGTCTTCAACCCAAAAAAGTCATCGTTATTTATGGCAGTGGCAACGAAAAAGAAATATCGATATCTCAGGTCAAGATTGGAGATCGAATACTAGTAAGACCTGGCGACAAAATACCAGTGGACGGCGAATTGTTCGAGGGCAATTCTTTTGTTGACGAAAGTATGATCAGCGGGGAATCAATTCCCGTGGAAAAAACAACAGGAGCTAAAGTATTTGCCGGAACCATTAATCAGAAGGGAAGTTTTAAAATTGTGGCGCAAAAAGTTGGCGGGGAAACCGTTTTGGCTCAAATAATTAAAATGGTTCAGGAGGCACAAGGAAGTAGGGCACCGGTACAAAAGTTAGTTGACAAAATATCCGGAATTTTTGTACCAGTAATAATTGGAATTTCAATTCTAAGTTTAATAATATGGGGAATAATAGGGGGAGAAAATGGATTAACCTATGGTTTGCTTTCAATGGTAACAGTATTGATAATCGCCTGCCCGTGTGCACTTGGATTGGCAACGCCTACAGCAATTATGGTAGGTATAGGTAAGGGGGCAGAACGTGGGATTTTGATTAAAGACGCAGAAAGTTTAGAATTAGCAAAAAATGTAAACACAGTTATTTTAGATAAAACAGGGACAATCACGGAAGGAAAACCTGAAGTAACAGAAATATTAACGATAGCGCAGTCTGCCACTGACAATCTGAAAGAGATTCTTTTATCCATAGAGTCTCAATCCGGGCATCCCCTGGCAGATGCGGTCAGTAAAAGATTGAGAGGTGAAGGAGTAAAGCAGGTTCCGATAAGTAATCTGGAAAGTATAACCGGAAAAGGGGTTAGAGCCATTTATAATGGTCAAAACTATTTCGTCGGAAATAAAGCATTGCTGAGGGAAAATAATATCACTATAGATGGAGCTTTGGAATCAAAAGCAAATGAGTGGGAAAAAGAAGCAAAAACAGCGGTATATTTTTCAGATGCAAATGAGGTACAAATAGTTGCAATCATAGCAGACAGGATCAAAAAAACTTCTGCCGAGGCAGTAGCAAAATTACAAAGTGGGGGGATAGACGTTTATATGTTGACGGGAGACAACACGCAAACAGCTAGTGCTGTAGCAAAGCAAGTCGGAATAATGGAATTCAGAGCGGAAGTTCTCCCATCAGGGAAATCAGACTTTATAAAAGGACTTCAAAGCAAAGGGAAAATTGTCGCAATGGTAGGAGACGGTATTAACGACTCACAAGCATTAGCTCAGGCCGATGTAAGTATTGCCATGGGAAAAGGATCAGATATAGCCATAGATGCATCCAAAATGACCATTATTTCATCTGATCTATTACTAATACCGGAGGCGATCCAGTTATCAAAACTAACCGTAAAAACGATAAAGCAGAATTTGTTTTGGGCATTTATCTATAACATCATCAGTATTCCAATTGCAGCAGGAATTTTATTCCCAATTAATGGATTTATTTTAAACCCAATGATTGCTGGAGCAGCTATGGCTCTAAGCTCAGTAAGTGTAGTAAGCAATAGCTTATGGTTAAAAATGAAATCGTTGGATTGAATTAAAAATCACTTGTTAAATTAAACTTGCTGCGCTGGAAATAGGTAATCCTAAAAATTTCAGTATCACTATTGGGTCTTCCTATTAATGATAAAGTTGTGAGATTCCCAATATATTCCCAACTTCAATACCTACCTTTACAATAATGAAAGTTCTGATCGTTGAAGATGAAAAAGACCTCAGAGAAACAATTGCCACCTCTCTGGCAAAAGAACATTTTGTAATAGAAACGGCAAAAGATTTTTATTCTGCAAGTGAAAAGATGGAAATCTATGATTACGATTGTATTCTCCTTGACATTATGTTGCCAAACGGGAGCGGGCTACAGCTATTAGAACAACTGAAAAAACAAGGAAAGGCAGGAAATGTAATTATCATTTCTGCTAAAAATTCTCTATACGATAAACTTAAAGGACTTGAACTTGGAGCAGACGACTATTTGACCAAGCCATTTCACATTGCCGAACTCAATGCGCGAATTAAAGCAGTTTTGCGCAGGCAAAAGATGGATGGTAAATCTACCATAGAGACTGCCAATATAGTCTTAGATATAAAAGACCGGACATTTTCAGTAAATAAAAAAAATATTCCACTCAATAGAAAAGAGTTTGACATTCTGAATTACTTCCTGTTCAACAAAAACCGGTTGGTGACAAAAGCCGCATTGGCAGAACATGTTTGGGGAGATTATATTGACAAAATGGACAACTACGATTTTATTTATTACCAAATAAAAAATCTCAGGAAAAAATTGAGTGAGTCAAAGGCAGAAATAGAAATTGAAGCTGTTTATGGAATAGGGTATAAGTTAGTAGAAAATGAAATTACTTAACAAATCACTCTTTTATCTGTCTCTTTCACTGCTGATTATCATAGGAATATGGTCATTAGTTTTCTATTTTAATATACTTAGGGAAATCAAAGAAAGTATTGATGAGGGATTAGATAATTACCGGAGACAAATTATTCACCAAGCACAAAATGATACAACATTATTAGAAAAGGATAATTTCAACGGAGGATTTTTTTCCCTTAGGGAAATCTCACAAGAACAGGCACTTTCTTCAAAAGACCGCTACATTGATACCGTATTATATATGCAGGACGCAGATGATGACGCGCCTGAATTAGAGCCATTCCGGCTACTTACCACCGCATTTGAAGATAATGGGAATTATTACGAATTACAAATCGTCAATTCAATGGTTGAAGAAGATGATTTGATAGGAGACTTATTTCGTGAGGTGATATGGCTGTATTTACTTTTGATTGCAACTATACTTATTATCAATAAACTGGTGTTGCAGGGACTTTGGAAACCATTTTATTCATTTCTCGATCAGCTTAAAAATTACAGGATAGGAACCGGGGAAAACTTTCCTGATACCGGTACCAAAACAAAAGAATTTGCAGACCTGCAGAATGCCGTAACCATTTTGCTGCAACACAATATTGAAACTTACGAGCGACAGAAACAATTTATAGAGAACGCTTCACACGAATTGCAAACTCCTTTGGCTATTGCCACCAATAAATTGGAGTTATTCATAGAAAAAGGAAACCTGCTGAATGAACAAGCCGAAAGCATTGCAGATGTAATGAGAATAATTGAACGCCTTGTTCACTTAAACAAGACACTATTATTGCTCACTAAGATTGAAAACAAGCAATTTTTAGACAGCGAGACGGTGTCCTTCAACGAAATTATTAATCAATGTGTCAGAGACATGGAGGAAATTTCAGAATTTAAGAAGATAGAAATTTCTGTTTCAGAAGAATCCGAATTGACAACTAAAATGGATATTTCTCTGGCAAATATCATTGTGTCAAACTTATTGAGAAACGCCATTTATCATAATATTTCAGGAGGATTTGTAAAAGTTGAGATATCTGAGAATATCATCTTAGTCAGCAATACAGGTGACACTATTCCTTTAAACGAACAAAATGTATTTTCCCGTTTTTCCAAATCTGCAAGTAATGGAAGCGGAACAGGGCTGGGTCTGTCAATTGTAAAAGCAATATGTGATCTTTATGGATTTTCAGTTTCCTATCGTTTCGAGAACGGTTTACATTGCTTTCGGGTCTTTGTAAAATAAAAAATATACCACCGCACAGCCCAACCCTGCATCAGCACTAAAGTTCAATACTGACAAAGGTTTACAATGTATTGGAAGTGCCTTGTGGAAAATCGTTTTTGCTTTTAGAATTGAAAAAAATGAACTCGGGAATAACAATACCTAAAGAATACCCCACCATTTCGTCAAGACAAAAATCCGGGTTAAACTTGCACCGAATGAAAAAAGAAGGGGCGGCTTTACCGGTAATGGAATCGTTTTATACGATTCAGGGCGAAGGAGCTTACACAGGCACTCCAGCTTATTTCATCCGCCTTGGGGGGTGTGATGTAGGCTGCGTGTGGTGCGATGTGAAAGATAGCTGGGATGTCAATGCCCATCTCCGCATCCCTGTTTCCGAGTTGGCGAAACGCGCCGCCGAATCAGGAACCTCCATTGCAGTCGTCACAGGAGGTGAACCCGCCATGCACGATCTCACGCTACTTACGGCGGAACTGAAATCAAGAGGACTGAGGACTCACATTGAGACTTCGGGAGTATATCCTTTGACAGGGCAATGGGACTGGATCACCTTTTCTCCGAAAAAATTCAAAGTCCCGGATGCTTCGGTTTACCCCGTCGCATCAGAACTCAAAATAATTGTCTTCCACAAGTCAGACTTGCAGTGGGCAAAGGAACATGCAGAAAAGGTAAGTGCTTCGTGTAATCTATTTCTTCAACCGGAGTGGGATAAAAGAGGAAAAATAAGTCCGTTGATCTTCGACTTTGTACTCAAAAATCCTGTATGGCGAATCTCTCTGCAAACCCATAAGTATATTGGTGTAGATTGATTCACGGAACAGGGCTGCTATCGCAGCAAAACGCACCACTTTTTTTCAAGATGAAATTAAATTTATCGGCTACCCAAGACCCGAAGCAAAATTCACTTTTCAGAAAGGAAGATCGTCTTCTGGTGCATCCGGAATGGGGGGCATTGGCGGAGTTCCTCCTTCCTCTTCCGCTCTACTGTCAGCTTGTTCTATTTTCCAGGCGACGAGGCTATTGAAATATTTTCCCTGCCACTCTCGTCCGCGAATATCAAAAAATACCCTGACCCTCTCACCGCCTTTGTAATTGGATACAAGGATTCCCTTTTCTTTCAAAAGTTCAAACATGATATCGTTCGGATATTGTTCTTCTGTGGTAATTACAAATTCGCGTTTTGTAAAACCGCTTGGAAAAGTTTTTTCCTCCATAACGGTTTTAATTTTCCCAATAAGTTCCATTCAGTTTATTTAATTATTTTTCTTCCCTGCAAAGAAATACTAAAGGTTGTATTTTTCAACCAGCGTTAGGCTTGTCTTCACACTTCAGCCATTATTAA
>JADLBA010000282.1 GCA_020848015.1 Crocinitomicaceae bacterium
CAAAAATTAATCTGAGTAATCAGTTGGCAGGAAATAAAATTATAGCCCACATTCAGAAGGAGGATGAGCAAATACACACATTTACTACGTGTATGTTTCTCTACGGTATATATCTTCGATCAGTTCCTTATAATTTTCCCTGATTGCTTTCCGTTTCAGTTTAAGTGTTGGAGTAATCTCACCTCTCTCAATTGAAAACGGGTGAGGAATAAATCGGAAAGCCTTAGGTTGCTCCCATTTTCCAAAACGCTCATTCTTTTTATTAATTTCGGACTGAACCAACTCCAATATCACTTTATTGTTCAACAGTTCTTCCTCAGAAGAAAAGGGTACATTATTCTTTTTCGCCCATCCACTAAGTGAGACATATTCAGGGACAATTAGTACAGAAGGGAATTTTTCTCCCTCACCGATCACCATACATTGCTCAATGTATGGAATTTCTTTCAGGGCATTTTCAATTGCCTGCGGAGCAACATACTTCCCGCCGCTTGTTTTAAATATTTCCTTTTTGCGATCGGTAATGTATAGCAAACCATTCTTTATTTCGCCAATGTCACCGGTATGGAACCAGCCATCACGCAAGACCTCGGCTGTCAACTGAGGCTCCTTGTAATAACCGATCATTACGTTAGGGCCTTTGCACAAAATTTCTCCATCGGCTCCGATCTTCACTTCCACATTACGAATCACTCTTCCTACAGAACCGGGCTCCATCATACCGGGTTGGCGAAACGCATTCACCGAGATCACAGGAGAGGTTTCCGTAAGGCCGTAACCTTCCAGCACAGGAATTCCGGCACCATTGTAGAATCTTGCAAGGCGCGCCTGTAAAGCTGCGCTTCCACTGGCAATACCTCCAATTTCTGTCAGCCCGAGTGCCTCCTTGACCTTGCTGAATACCAGCTTACGAGCGATACTAAGTCGCAGCGAATACCATCCCCCATTCCGCCCGTCGGGTTGCCACTCAAGTGCCAGATCATGTGCCCATTTAAAGAGCTTTAGTTTAATACCGTTATTCGCCATCCCTTTCGCAAGAATACCATCATATACTTTTTCAAGAAGACGTGGAACGGCAGTAAAAATGTGGGGCCGGGCAATATTGAGATCATCTTTGATCGCATCCATTCCTGTGAGATAAATGCTGACACCATTGGCCATATACAGATAATGCAGCATCCGTTCATAGATGTGACAACAGGGCAGGAAACTCAAAGAACGGCTTTCTCCCTTTTTCAATACAGGAAGCCGCTCCTCACAATCAATTGCATTGCTGGCAATATTTTTATGAGAAAGCATCACTCCTTTGGGAAGTCCGGTAGTTCCCGAGGTATATATGATTGTTGCCATATCTTCCTCCTTTACATTTCCTGCTAATCGCTTCACTTCATCCGTATCTCCATTTTTTCCATTGTCCATCACCTCGCTCCAATTCGGAACATCCGGTATCTGATCAAATGAATAAACACGTTGAAGGCTTGGAACCTTGTTTGAGACAGCTTGAACCTTTTTATACAGTTCCTCATTCGATACAAAACACAACTTTGACTCCGAATGGTTAAGAATGTATTCGTAATCGCTCTCCGTCATAGTAGGGTATATTGGAACATCAATAGCCCCGATCTGTAAAATACCCGCATCAATGATATTCCATTCACAGCGGTTCCCTGCGGTAATCAGTGCAATCTTATCGCCGGGGCGAATACCCAACTTCAGCAATCCGGCGCTGACAAGGTTCATCTTTTCCACGAACTCAGCCGTAGAATAACCTTTCCACTGGTCGCCCAGCTTGCTGGTCATCATCATTTGCAGTGGAAATTTTTTCAGTTGATAGTAGGGAAAATCGAACAATCTCTTTGGCAGTTCCATGAGGTATAAGGTAAGGTGCTAAACTAAAAAATGTTTTGATGCGAGCTAAATAAAAGTGCCAGTTGCGCGGGTTAATCTGCAATTCTACACAGGCATCGCAACAGAAGTATTATTTTTGATGCCTCCCAAATTAAAAATATGAAAAATATTACAGTGATCGGTGCAGGAACTATGGGCAATGGTATTGCGCATGTTTTTGCACAGTATGGATTTAATGTACTCCTTGTTGACGTTGTGCAATCCAGTCTCGAAAAAGGATTACAAACGATCGCAAAAAATATGGAACGCCAGGTAGCAAAAAGCGCACTGACCGAAGAAGAAAAAACATTAGCACTCGGCAGGTTGAAAACTTCAACCGATCTCACCACTGCCGTTTCCTCTGCAGACCTCGTGATAGAAGCGGCAACTGAAAACAGCCAGCTCAAGCTTGATATATTTTCAAAGATGGATGCCGCCGCTCCGGCACATTGTATTTTGGCGAGCAACACATCTTCTATTTCAATTACCAAAATTGCCTCTGCTACAAAAAGACCCGATAAGGTAATCGGGATGCACTTTATGAACCCTGTACCTGTAATGAAACTCGTTGAAGTTATTCGCGGATACTCCACCTCAGATGAAACAACCAGAGCCGTTATTGATCTTTCCATTGCACTAAAGAAAGTTCCGGTAGAAGTAAACGACTATCCCGGCTTTGTGGCCAACAGAATACTAATGCCGATGATCAATGAGGCTATTTACACATTGTATGAAGGAGTGGCCGGTGTAGAAGAAATAGATGCCGTAATGAAGTTGGGAATGGGGCACCCAATGGGGCCACTGCGACTCGCTGACTTCATCGGACTCGACGTATGCCTCGCAATTTTACGGGTGATGTACGAAGGCTTTGGAAATTCTAAATATGCCCCCTGTCCGTTGCTCATAAATATGGTGGCAGCCGGTAAACTAGGTGATAAAACAGGAGAGGGATTTTACACAGTCAGCAGAGAGACAAAAGAGGTACGTATTTCACCGGCATTTGTATGAAGTACGGGTGCTGTAATACGAAGAAGCAGACAATCCATTTTCCTATAAATTTTCGAATACCGAGGAATCGAATAGCTCGCCGCACTGGTTTTCAATGACGGAGAGAGGCTCCCACACCACTGTGCCTGCAAGCCTCAGACACGGCGATCCACGATGAATAATAAGTGTTGCTTCCCTGTTCCGCTTACCAATACGGCTTCCTACTCAGCGAAGCGATACACCGTATATTCTTGACAGATGATGCTCTTCACTCCTGCGATCGCTCACCACGTAAGCTCATCGCTTGGTATGGAACCACGAGTTTTTTTTGTCTGTCTTTACAAATCTTCCGGGGTTGAGATGGGAGCTACTGGGTTCGAACCAGTGCCCCTCCCTTCTGCAAGACGGGATGCTCTTTAATACTAAAAGAAAAGAACATATAAAAAAAACCATTCGTCGCCGAATGGTCATAGTAGTGGGAGCTACTGGGTTCGAACCAGTGACCCCCTGCTTGTAAGGCAGGTGCTCTGAACCAGCTGAGCTAAGCTCCCTTCGCTAAAAGCGGCTGCAAATATAGCCTAAGTCCCTTAGCGGCAAAATAATTTTTCTGTGCTTATGCCTCCGTCGCTCCTTCCTCGGTTTCCTCCTCATTTTCAGCTGGTGCAAACTCCAGCATACCCTTTGACTGAAGAAGATTATACCACAAAAAAAGTTTACGAATATCAGAATCATACACCCTGTCTTCATCATAAGTCGGCAAAAACTCTTTCATCTCCTTTCGCATCAATTTACTGTCTCCCTTATTTTCGGGTGCACTTTCCCCTTTGTAATGTTCCTTCATTTTTGTAAGTACATCACGCAGCGGCACATCCTCCTCAATAGTAAAAATACTAATGTCTGCTAAAGAACTTACCCGCTGGGTAGTATGAATGGGATGCTTTTTTCCATCCAACAGCGATTCGGCAATAATGGCCGACTTTCCACTATTCAGTACAAGGAAAAGACCTGGTTTCCCGGATACGGAGAGCACTTTCTCCAACTCTGTTTTCATTTCTGCAAAAAATTAAGAATGCAAATATAATGGTTGATGAAGGATGGTAGAGACAGCTATCCGATTTTCATTTCATCGTAAAAAGGAATGTCGTTTAAAAACCGGTAGCTGTTATTTTTCAAATCAATATAACAACAAAAGTGCTTCAGTCCGTTGGTGATCATTAAATAAGGTACCCGCAAAGTGCTGTTATATTTCGCTGCCTGGTCAAACACGTGTTGATCCAGTTTAATTGCAGGTGCTTTGCACTCAGCGATGAATACAGGTATTACATCTTTTGTATATGCGAGGAGGTCGGTACGCCGATGCATTGTATTTACCTTCAGCCCTCTTTCCAAGGCAATCAGGCTACGGGGAAATTTTCTTTCTTCTACAAGAAAATTCACCAAGTGTTGCCTCACCCACTCCTCCGGAGTCAGCAGAAGCCACATTTTCCTGGTTTCATCCCATATCTCTTTACTATCAGGAGTTTCGCGAATTCTGAAATCATATTTTGGAAATTGAAGAGTAATCACGTATGTTGTGCGGGAATTGGCACCAAATTATGCTATTTTAATAAAACTATCAGTACTCTGTAAGGTAGTGAATATTTTTTTTTGAAGATATTGTCTTCATACTCGAAAGGTTTCATTCTAAGAATGCAATATGGAAACAAAAGACGACATTGTAAAAAACTGGCTTCCGCGTTATACCGGAACCGCACTGGAAGAGTTCGGTAAGTACATACTGCTTACTAACTTTGACAATTATGTGAAAAAATTTTCCGAGTGGCACAACGTTCCGATCCTTGGCGAAGACAAGGCGATGCCTACTGCCACGGCCAACGGCATCACTCTCATCAACTTCGGTATGGGAAGCGCTAATGCCGCAACAATCATGGATCTGCTTTCGGCCATTGAACCCCGTGCTGCACTTTTTCTCGGCAAATGTGGCGGTTTGAAAAAACGCAACGAGATCGGCGACTTTATTTTACCTATTGCCGGGATACGTGGGGAGGGAGCCAGCAACGATTACTTTCCAGCAGAGGTTCCGGCATTGCCCGCATTCACCCTGCAAAGAGCCGTCTCTTCTACTATTCGCGACCATGGGCAAGATTACTGGACGGGTACTGTTTATACCACTAACCGCAGGGTGTGGGAGCACGATGAGCAATTCAAAGAATATCTGAGGAAGATCCGTGTCATGGCCATTGATATGGAAACAGCCACCCTTTTTTCCGTAGGTTTTGCCAATAAAATTCCCACCGGTGCTTTGCTTTTGGTGAGCGATCAGCCCATGATTCCACAGGGAGTGAAAACCGGCGAAAGTGATCAGAAGGTAACAAACAGCTATGTGGACGAACACATTCATATTGGCATTGATGCACTCAAGGAACTACAGAATGAAGGTCGCTCCGTAAGGCACCTGAAATGGGAATAAGTTGCCGGTTCCTGTGTTCAAATTTTTTCTTTTCCTAAACCACCTGATCGTGCGAACTTGCGCCACTCATACTACCTAAAATCTATTTCTACTTGGATCACCTTCGAATCATTCGCGATATTGAGATGAAAAAATTTGCTCCCGTCTATTTTCTGATGGGAGAAGAGCCCTATTTTATTGATCTGATTACTGATTATATTGAAGATCATGTGTTAGACGAAGCATCAAAAGCTTTTGGCCAGACCATCATGTATGGCCGCGATGTAAGCCTCCGCCAAATACTTTCTCTCGCGCAGAGCTTCCCCATGATGGGCGATAAGCAGGTGCTCATTGTGAAAGAAGCACAGGATTTGGACGAATGGAAGAAATCGGAAAATCTTGAAATACTAGAAAAATATCTAACACATCCTACTCCCAGCACCCTACTTGTTTTTTCCTTCAAAGGAAAGGGACCCGACAAGCGCACACGTTTATTTAAGTCATTAGACAAGAGTGGAGTGGTTTTCGAGTCAACCAAGGTAAAGGAGTACAAAATGCCCGAATGGATTGAGAAATATGTTCAGCACAAGGGATTCAAAATTCCTGCTGCTGTTGCACAGATGCTGGCAGAATACCTCGGAACCAGTCTCAGCAAAGTGGTTAATGAAATGAATAAATTAGCCATTGTTCTCCCGGCTGGAGCAACCATCACCGCACAGATAGTAGAAGAGAATATTGGCATTTCAAAAGATTACAATGTGTGGGAACTTCAGAAAGCATTGGGGCAAAAAGATGTGCTGAAAGCCAACCGTATCATTGATTATTTCGAGGCCAATCCAAAAGAAAACCCCATACAAAAAGTAATACCCTCACTGTTCGGTTATTTCAACAAGCTGAATATCTACCAGGCATTGAAAGATAAAAAAGACGCTGCAAAAGAAATGGGTATGAATCCTTATGCCCTCAATGACTATAAAGAAGCAGCCAAAAAATACAGCCCTGCAAAACTTGAGTCAATTATTTCCTACCTGCGCGAAACAGATCGCAAATCAAAGGGAGTAGAGAACTATTCAGTTTCCAGTGGTGAGCTGATGAAAGAACTTACTTTTAAAATTCTCCATTGAACGAGACATCTATAATATTTTTTCTCTCGTCGTTTGAAAATATTTCCTGCCATTATAATTCTTCAACAAACGTTTTTAATCAATTATTTTGTATCGTCATATCTACTTTCTGATACGGCATTATTAGTGGTTATCAATATTCCTGTAGTGATCCGTATGCGCATACAATAGAATTTTCACTTACACATAGAAAATAAATTACCTTCTTCTGATTCAATACCTCGGAACTATTGGATTATGTATATCTGCGGACAGGCGGTTTCATATACAGTAAAGGCGCAGAATCAGTCCACCTGGTCTTAGCTGCTTTTTACTATTACTTTTGCGGTCTATGTCAATTCAGAACGATCTATTGCTTCGTGTCGCCCGAGGAGAGAAAACCGAGCGAACACCCGTCTGGGTGATGCGCCAAGCCGGCAGGATTCTGCCTGAATACAGGGCAACGCGACAACGGGCAGGAAGTTTTATCCGGCTGGTTACAACACCGGAGTTAGCGTGTGAAGTAACCCTTCAGCCGGTGGATATTCTCGGAGTGGATGCGGCAATCATTTTTTCCGATATACTTGTTATCCCTGAAGCCATGGGGCTTCCCTACACAATGGATGAAGGGCGCGGACCTCATTTTGAAAAAACAATCCGGACAGCACAGGACATTGAAAACCTGAGGAAAGATGAAATTGAGCATCACCTCAGCTATGTAACCGAAGCGATCAAACTCACAAAAAGAGCATTAAACAATCGGGTGCCACTGATAGGATTTGCCGGAGCACCCTGGACTCTGTTCTGCTATATGATAGAAGGCAAAGGCAGCAAGGAATTCAGTTTGGCGAGGCGAATGCTTTTTGAATCCCCGCAGTTGGCACACACCTTGCTTGGGGCGATCACAGATGCAACGATTGTTTACCTCCGCGCTCAGATCAATG
>JADLBA010000283.1 GCA_020848015.1 Crocinitomicaceae bacterium
ATCAACTCATTTTTCTCCATCAGCATAGATGGGGTTACCGCAGCTCCGACATAGCAGCGCCCGTCTCTGAATTCAATATTCCGGAATTCCTGATTGCCAGAAATGAACTGCACAGAAGCCTCTTCCATTTCATCGTGCTTTTGCACGTAGAGATCAGTACCTCCTCCTACATTTATCTTTCCCTTTTCGAGTGTGGATACGGCAAGTTCTTTCAGCCTTGACGGGATCGAATTAAAATAGGCCGGAATATAATTATTGGCTACCAGCCAATCAACAGGATTGTACAGGTCTTTGTTTTTTAAATTCATATAAATAATCCGGGCAGCTCTTTCAATGGACTTATACCCTGTACAGCGGCAGATGTTTCCGTCTATTCCACTGATCACATCTTCGTAGGTCACGGCCCTGTCTGATAAGCAAAGGCCAGACAATGAAACAACAAAGCCTACAGTGCAAAATCCGCATTGTGTGCCAGCCTCGTCCACCATCGCCTGCTGAACGGGGCTAAGATTTTCCATATTCAGACCCTCGATGCTGACAACGTGTTTACCATTCACATTAGCCACAGGAGTAATGCAAGATGTCAGGGATTTGTATTTCATCACTCCATCAGTACTCTCACCGACAAGCAATGTGCAGGCACCACAGTCGCCTTCGCGACAACCTATTTTTGTGCCCGTGAGACCTTTTTCATAACGTACAAAGTCGAGCAGAGTCATTCCAGGAGGAACATCTGTTTCTATGGATGTGTTATTTAAAATAAATCGCAGCATAATTTCTTTTCTATAATTAAACATACTACCGGCTCATCTTTCACTTTCAATTCTCTCATTTATCGGGCGATTTTTTTCTCTGATGATCTCTGCTGCAACACTGATGGCAATCTCTTCAGGGGTTTGGCTGAAAATCTGAATTCCAACCGGTGAAAATACACGATCCAACAAACTTTGAGTGAATCCCTCTTGCCTCAGATTTTCAAATATCTTTTTCACTTTCTCCTCACTTCCTAACATACCGAGATATTTGTAATTTCTACCGATAAGTTTTTTCAGCACCGCTTCATCCGTTCTGAAACCAAAGGTTACCAGAACAATGTAAACATTATCACCCTCCGGAACATATTTTTCAATTTCATCATAGCTCACGATAGTTCGTGACGCAGCATAGTGGTTTGCTACAAGAGTATTCAATCCATCTCTGTCGTCGAACAACTCCACCCTGAAACCAATCTGACTCATGGTTCTCGATAATGCCAAGCCGACATGCCCCGCTCCAATAAGGTACAGAGTATTTCTAAAATTCAGTTGTTCGGAGTATAACCAGCTTTCTTCGTTTTCATGACTAAACTGAAAAGGTTCTTCTATCTTAAGTCCGGGTCGCAGAGCAATGCCCTGATGACTCAGTTCAAGTACCGAATCTGTCTCAAGTCTGGTCATTTCCACGATCGTTTGAATCATTGGAACCGAGGACTGATCGAGAAAATAAAAAGCGACAGTTTGTTCGCCCGAACAAATCATTCCCGACTTATTTTTTGAAATATTCGTTCGGTGAATCTGCTTTGATAGGAAGGGGAGTGTCTCATTCTTTTCCAGCAGCGATTTTGCCAACTCTACCAGTTTCTGCTCCATGAAGCCCCCGCCAATACTTCCGTACATCACACCGTCTTCTGTCACAAACTGCCGAAATCCCCTCCTGCCGGGGCTGCTACCTTCGCTGTCCACCACGTAGAGCAGGCAGAGTAATTTACGCGCTTCCAGTGACAACAGCAGATTTTTCCAAAAGTTCATCCGTTGTATTCGCTTGATTTCAGTTGGCAACCAAATATCTGAATTTTATGACTTGTAAAAATATCAGTAGCCATCGCAAAGTTAAAAAAGTTTATATGTCGGCGAAGTTAGTTCCTGCCAAAGTTTTTTGATTTAGGATATGGTTATCTGATACAGGCCACAGAGGGCAATTGTGCATAGTTATATTGTATAATTTTGTATAGTAGTGAAGGAGATATCTCCGTAGATATGGAGTTCACTGCACAATCAGAAGACAATACCAGCTTGCAATTTCAATGAATATCATCCCATTTTCTCAATCGTTTCCTCATTAAATTGCAGCACTTTTATTTATAGTGTATGTTGATTACAAAAGAGGATGAAATAGAAATTGAACGGCGCGGATTGAAAACGACTGATATTCTGACCCAGATCAGGCAATTCACTCACGAATTAAAACCGGTGAAGTTAGAACGACCCTGTACTCAGGGCGATGGAATTCATCTACTGCGCGCATCTGAATGCCACAGGTTGATGGGAATATATGATACAGAGAGAGCGCGTATTTCTATTCTGAAGTTTGTTCCTGCCTCTGGTGCAGCCACCCGTATGTTCAAGCATCTGTTCAATTATAAGCCGGATGCTGTTGCTTTCCTTACGGAAGAATTCATTCTACAGTTTAACCGGTTACCGTTTTACAATGATCTGAAAGGCCGCTTGCAATCCAAAGGCATTGTACTTGACGAATTGAAGAAAAAAAACGACTGGGGAACTATCTTTGAATACATTCTTGAAGAGAAAGGTCTTGATTATGCAAATTTTCCAAAAGGGCTAATTCCATTTCATAAGTACGGAGAAAAAGTAAGAACCGCTTTTGAGGAACACCTTCACGAAACAATCATATACGGGCGGGATAAAAACGAAAAATGCAGGATTCATTTTTCGCTTTCCTCACAGTTCACGGGACAGGTTACAGAATTTATCAGACAAAAGATCGAAGATGATTTTCCGTATGAAGATTTTGAGATTACGCACAGTATTCAATCTGAGAGTACTGATACCGTTGCGTTAGGCAAAGACAACCTGCCTGTTCGCGATGACGACGGGCGGCTCATCTTCCGGCCATCAGGGCATGGTTCATTGATATTTAATCTCGAGCAATTGCAGGCCGATGTCATTTTTGTCAAGAATATTGATAATGTAACCACTGATGACCAGCGGGAAGATACTGTCTTTTTCAAAAAGGTCATTGGAGGACTGCTGATTACGCTGAAGTCACAGATCAATCAATTGCTGAACCGTCTCGAAAATAGCGAAGAGACAAGTGTAGTAGAGGAGGTGATGGAATTTATTCAACAATGGTTTCAACCGGGTTTACCATTAGGGCTGACCACAGAAGAGATGCGCCGTTATGCCATACTTTTGCTCGACCGTCCGTTGCGTGTGTGTGGTATGGTGAGGAATGAGGGCGAGCCGGGGGGCGGCCCTTTCTGGGTCAGAATGAGCGATGGCCATCTTACAAAACAAATAGTTGAAAAAAGCCAGGTAGATGTTTCAGATATACAACAAAACAGGCTTTTTGCCGAATCCACTCACTTTAATCCGGTAGATATTGTGTGCAGTATAAGGAACAGAAAGGGAGAGAATTATTCGCTGAAAAATTACATTGATCATTCTACGGGATTCATTTCTGAAAAATTTCATGATGGGAAGGTTATCCAGGCATTGGAACTTCCCGGATTGTGGAACGGAGCGATGGCGCTCTGGAATACGGTGTTCATTGAAGTTCCCTGTAATACTTTTACCCCTGTAAAAACAGTCAATGACTTGCTGCGTTCAGGGCATCAGTCAGCGAATACTGCGGTCTGAATTTCCGTTACATTAATTTTATTTTAATTGCTCCATGATGATCCGTCCTGTACACAAAAACGTTTCGTTCTGTTGATCATTTGAGGCAATGAAAACAAGTCTTTGTTCGATGTTGCTAAGGAGGAGTTCCTGATACCACTTGGTGGCGCGGGCATCAAGATGTGAGCAAGGTTCATCGAGAAATAATAACGGAGTATCTGCTAAAATTGCCAATGCGAGTTTTGCCCGCTGTCGCATTCCGCTGGAGAAATAACGCAGTTGTTTATCCTCTGATTTTTTAAGCTCCATTATTTGCGAAATGCCTGCGGGATCAGCTCCATTTCTGAATGACTTGAAGCGACTGAAAAAAAGAATATTTTCTTTTAGTGTAAAATGATCGTAGAGCGACATATAAGGAGCCGACATAGCCACCTCACGATAGAGGCTTTCAATCGCAGTGCTTTTTCCGTCTTTTTCCCAATTGATCCTTCCTTCAGAAGGACTCAGGTATCCGGACAATAGCTGTATCAGGGTAGATTTTCCGGAGCCGTTCGATCCATTTATTGCCACACATTCTCCTCGTTCAAATGAAGCAGACAATTTTCTGAATATCCATTCATTCTGAAACCGTTTTCCAATATTTTCAGCTTGGATTTTCATCCGGAAATACATTAGATTCCTTGCGGGCCACGGATGATTCCTTTGTCCGATTTCCGAATAAATTCGAGAATAAAATCTTTTTCAGGGGTATTCGGCAACTCTAGTTCAGCAGCATGTAATGCCCTACCCATATTGGAATTGTGCACATAGATCATTCTGTAAACATCTTCGATGTGTGCCACTATTTCGTTGGTAAACCCACGCCTGCGAAGGCCAACAGTGTTCACTCCTGCATAACTCAAAGGTTCTCTCGCCGCCTTTACATAGGGGGGGACATTCTTTCTTACGAGTGAGCCGCCGGCAACAAATGAATGCTGACCAATACAAATAAACTGCTGTATAGCGACTACACCTTCAATTACCACCCAGTCTTCAATTACAACATGTCCGGCAATATTTGCAGAATTTGCAATGATGCAGTTGTTTCCGATAAGAGAGTCGTGTGCAATATGTACGTAAGCCATCAGCAGACAGTTTTGCCCGATGCGGGTCGTATTTCTGTCTCTTGTTCCTCGGTTTATGGTACAACATTCACGGATGGTCGTGTTGTCACCAATTTCAGTGGTGGTAATTTCTCCGTCAAACTTGAGGTCTTGGGGGATTGCTGAAATCACTGCGCCCGGAAATATTCTGCAGTTGCGCCCAATCCGCGCACCATCCATAATCACAGTATTGGGGCCAATCCAAGTACCTTCGCCAATTTCCACATCGCCGTAAATAGTAGTGAAAGCACCTATTTCAACATTTTCTGCAATTCTTGCCCGCGCATCAATCTGTCTCAGCGTACTCATACAGTTTCAGATACTTTGGTCTCCTTTTCAGTGCGGTCTTTTACTATTTGTGCCAGCATAGTTGCTTCACATACCTCTTTTCCATTGACATAAGCCCTGCCTTTCATATTCACTAATCCCCTGCGTATTGGCGATTCAAGGTGAAGATCAAAAATGAGAGTGTCGCCTGGAATCACCTTTTGTTTGAACTTGACTCCGTCTATCTTCATGAAGTACGTGCTGTAATTTTCCGGGTCGGGCACCTGGCTGAGGGCAAAAATACCTCCTACCTGTGCCATTGCCTCCACCTGCAAAACTCCGGGCATTATTGGGTTTCCCGGAAAATGCCCTTGAAAAAAAGGCTCATTCAGTGTCACGTTTTTCAGCCCGATAATACCCGCTTCGTCCATCTCCATAATCTTGTCAACCAGCAGGAACGGATAGCGATGCGGCAGCATCTTTGAAATATCATTGATGTCGAATAGCGGTTTTTTATATAGGTCAAAAATGCGCGGAGCTTCCTTTTCTCTTTTGATCAGCCCTTTTAACACTTTTGCAAATTCCACGTTACCAAAATGACCGGGGCGGGCGGCTAACATGTGCCCACGTATAAAACGCCCAACCAAAGCCAGATCACCAACTATATCGAGCAGTTTATGTCTTGCGGGTTCATTCTCATATTGCAACTTTGTCGTGTTGAGTACGCCGATACCTTCCACTTTCACTTTTAAGTCTTCCTTGCCAAGCATTTTCAGAATACTCTGAATTTCATCCTCGCTATATGGCTTATCCACCATCACTATTGCATTGTCGAGGCTTCCGCCTTTGATCAGGCCGTTTTTGGCAAGCACTTCAAGTTCCTGGAGAAAAACGAAGGTGCGACAGCGGGCAATTTCTGTTTTAAAGTGATTGAGTTGGTACATGTGAGCATGCTGCGTACCTAATACCGGCGAATTATAGTCCACCATGACGGTGAGTCTGAATTCACCACCGGCTGTGGGGACAGCCAAAAATTCCACTCCCTTTTCAGTATTCTCAAAAGTGATATTCTCTTTCAGGGTGAGGTAGAGTCTGTCGGCATTCTGCTCTTGATAACCGGCCGCCTCAATTGCTTCCACGAATGGCCAGGCACTTCCATCGAGTATAGGAACCTCTGGGCCGTTGAGCTGAATCAACGCATTGTCAACCTTGCATCCGTATAGTGCGGCAAGCACATGCTCGGTAGTATAAACACGGGCACCATTTTGTTCGAGAGTTGTTCCCCTTTGTGTACCTACCACCAGATCACAATCAGCGTTGATAATGGGCTGACCATCAAGATCGGTTCGCTGGAATCGGTAGCCGTGGTTCTCAGGTGCCGGTTGAATAGTTAAATCAACTGTAACTCCTGTGTGAAGCCCTACTCCGGCAAGTGATACAGGCGATTTCAAGGTTCGTTGTCTGGAACTCATGGGCGCGAAGTTAATAAAGAAAAAAGCAGGCCTGATGCCTGCTTTTTATTTATTAATGCTTTATTGTTCCGCTCAACTGAATTTATTAATCAACCAGATAACAAAGAACACAGTAGCAATCACCCAGAAGATATAGCCAAGGATATAGAAAATTCCTGCGGCACCCCATCCGGTAACTATTTCTCCGTTTACTGCTTTTGCAACGCGGGCTGCATACATAATAGCGCCGATGATGTACATCACAGTACCAATAATCGCAGCAAAAATGGCATTTTTAAGGTATTTATCCATTTCTCCCGCACGGCTGAGACTCATACCGAAACCGGCTGCGCCCACAGAAGAAGCATCAGACATTTTGTATTGGCGATAAGACTCTTTGCTTTTCTCCATTTGTTTTCCGGCCTTTTCAAATACTTTCCCTGCAAGACCTGTTTTCGTGGAGAACAGATTGTTTTTTTCAGTAGATTTTTTCTCAACAGCAACCGGAGCAACTGATTCAGCAATAGAATTTGTGTTGTCAATAGCAACAACCGGCTTTACTTCTTCCACCGCAGACGGAGCAACAATTTCTTCCGCTACCATATTCTCTTCCTTGTTCACAGGAGTAGTAACATTTTTGCCTTTGGTGTCGATGTAAAATCCTTTGTTGTACTTTCTTTTCTGAAGCCAGCCATCAGACACCACATCTTTTGACGGTGTGCAACTGGTGATCAGCAGAGTCAGCAGGAAACCTGCGATTACGGAATTTTGTAACAGTTTTTTCATTTTTGATAATTGATTAAAGTTTTAATATTAGTCACATAGCATTTATTGCTATCAGGAGCAATGATAGAGACGAAAGTAGTTTTTTTACAAAAATATTTTACACAAAAAGATTGTTGACAACTGGAGAAAACGATGTTCCTTATACCTCTAATAAAAATTCTATGTGTAGCTCCGGAACAAACCCAATGACTTGAAGAGTCTTGCAAACTCCAAAAAAAAATTCCGAGAATAAAAATTTTCACCGGAATTCAAAATTTTTTTTTTGATGTAAACCCCCAAGCGATGCTTTAGAAATCTCTATCTCTGAGCGAGCATCGGGAAAAGCAATTTTTATTTTCCGATATTTTTCCGGATCAGGTTCAGCGCACCTCCGGCTTTGAACCATTCAATCTGGTGAGCATTGTAGGTATGGTTAGCCTTTATCATTTCCGAAGTTCCATCCTTGTGTACCAATTCTATCGTCAGCGGTTTTTCCGGAGAAAACGCGGTAAGGTCAGTGAAATTGATCACGTCGTCTTCCTGAATTTTATCATAGTCGGCCTCATTGGCAAAGGTGAGAGCCAACATTCCTTGCTTTTTTAGATTGGTCTCGTGGATGCGGGCAAACGATTTTACCAGTATAGCGAGAACGCCCAGATGTCTTGGTTGCATGGCGGCATGTTCACGCGAAGATCCTTCTCCGTAGTTAGCATCGCCGACAATGATTGTCGGTATCCCTGCTGCCTTGTACGCCCGCTGAGTAGCGGGGACTTCGCCATATTCTCCGGTAATGGTATTTTTTACTTTGTTCTGTTCTCCGTTGAAAAAGTTGGTTGCTCCAATCAATGTATTGTTCGCAATATTATCGAGATGACCACGAAAGCGCAGCCACTGGCCGGCCATTGAGATATGATCGGTAGTACATTTGCCTTTTGCTTTTATGAGCAGTCTTGCTCCGGTGATATTTTTTCCATCCCATTCGGGGAAAGGAGCCAGAAGTTGCAAACGTTCAGATTTTGAATCCACAACTACTTGTATATTGCTTCCATCTGCTGCGGGTGCCTGGTATCCTGGGTCTTCCACTGCAAAACCTTTTGCAGGAAGTTCGTAACCTGTGGGGGCATCGAGTTTTACCTTCTCCCCGTTATCATTCACCAGAAAATCAGATATTGGATTAAAGGTAAGATCCCCCGCAATTGCTAGTGCGGTAGTAAGTTCTGGGGAAGCAACAAATGCGAGCGTGTTCGGGTTGCCGTCGTTCCTTCTTTGGAAATTCCTATTGAACGAATGAACGATCGTATTTTTCTCTTCCTTTTCAGCGCCGGGTCTAGCCCACATACCGATACAGGGGCCACAAGCATTGGCATAGACAGTAGCCCCCATCTTGTTGAATGTATCTATGAATCCATCTCTTTCAATGGTGTATCTTACCTGCTCAGAGCCGGGAGTGATTCTAAATTCTGCTTTTGGTTTCAGGCCCTTTTCAACTGCCTGTTTTGCTAGTGAAGCAGCGCGTGAAATATCTTCATACGATGAATTGGTGCAGGAACCAATCAACCCTACTTCGACTTTTGTTGGCCAGTTATTCTTCGCCGCTTCCTCTCTCATCTTGGATATCGGCGTTGCAAGGTCGGGAGTGAAGGGTCCATTCAGATGGGGTTCCAACGTCGCCAGATCAATTTCAATCACTTCATCGAAGTAATCTGACGGGTTAGCATAGACTTCATCATCACCAGTGAGATGTTTGCGAATTGAATTGGCAAGATCCGCTACTTCTGCCCTGCCGGTGCTACGCAGATAACGTTCCATGCTTTCATCATAACCAAAGGTAGATGTAGTAGCACCCACCTCTGCTCCCATATTGCAGATGGTACCTTTTCCAGTACACGAAAGCGACTTCGCTCCTTCTCCAAAATATTCCATTATTGCACCTGTTCCACCTTTGACGGTGAGAATTCCGGCTACCCTCAGAATAATATCTTTGGCGCTGGTCCATCCGTTCATTTTTCCGGTGAGATGAATGCCGATCAATTTGGGCCATTTCAATTCCCAAGCCATCCCTGCCATCACGTCCATAGCATCTGCGCCACCAACACCAATAGCTACCATTCCTAACCCACCTGCATTCACAGTATGCGAATCGGTACCTATCATCATTCCACCGGGGAATGCATAGTTTTCAAGCACTACCTGGTGAATGATGCCGGCACCCGGCTTCCAGAAACCAATGCCATATTTGTTGGAGATAGATGCAAGAAAGTTGAATACTTCATTGTTTTTATTCAGTGCTTCCTGCAAATCCGGGCTTGCTCCGACACGTGCCTGAATAAGGTGATCGCAATGAACAGTAGAAGGCACCGCAGCCTTAGGTCGTCCGGCCTGCATAAATTGCAACAATGCCATCTGTGCAGTGGCATCCTGCATGGCTACACGATCGGGAGCAAAATCCACATACGATTTTCCCCGTTTAAAAGCGGTGGTAGGATTGCCGTCCCACAAGTGGGCGTACAGAATTTTTTCTGAAAGTGTCAGTGGGCGGCCTGTTATTTTACGCGCTGCCTCAACGTGAGATTCAAAGCGGTGATACACCGCCTTGATCATATCGAGATCAAAAACTTTACTCATAGTCAAAAAGAACGTTTGGGTTGCGCGACAAAGTTACAACCCCCTGCAATATCTATGAAGTAAATTCAGCGGAATGTTAACGGTAATTGTGCTTATGCTCTCTTACTATACTCATCACGGCGGTGGAACCAGCAGCATGAAACAAAGGAGAAAAAAGATTAACCTACTCATTCACAGTTCATCAAATGTTTACCCGGATTACTCCATCGAATTTCTATGGTGCAATACTCCTAATAAATTTCCTTATTCATTCGTTTGAGGAACATGATTGCAGTAAAAATATTGGTTCACACAAAACCTGCGGCCTCTTCACTTCTTTGGATTTTTGAGGCCATCATGCACTGCGGGTGCTTAATACAGACTATTGCCGGCTCCAAAGCAGGCAAACATAAGCCGGCGCTGCTGGCAAAGAATGGCGGGCATCAGCAGTATTGCTACTCAGCAAAGACAAGATGAAAGCGCGCGATGGCGGCAATGGTGAACGAAGAAAAAACATAGTATAAAAAAAGAAGAGAAAATTTCATTGCCCTTCGATTTTTTTTGTAAACTCGCATATCAACAAGTATAGGACTGGTTCAAAAACATAGCACACAAAAATTCATTCCTCATGATAACATCACTATTCAGCAATTGCTTGTCCTTATTTCTCTTGATGGGCATTTCCATTTCCGCTATTGCACAGATACAAGTGGATCGCAGAATTGAACTCACAGGTACCGGAAGTGACGCGAGAATAACGGGAATTGAAGAAATAAATACCGGTTCAGATGCCGTAAATGCCGCTGCCATTCAAAACAATGAGTTGATTTATTCAGATGCCACATTAAATGGGAGTACTTATGAAATAAACATTTCACCTGCTCCGTCGGCTCTGCAGTCGGGTCAGGTATTTCATTTCCGGGCAGGGGCAGTAAATACAGGCGCAACTCTGTTGAAGGTGAACGCACTGACGGCTTATCCAATTGCGAAGAATTTCAATCAGCCGCTGAGTGCAAATGACATACAACAGGGGCAAATGGTCAGCGTAATATTCGATGGAGCGAATAATTATTTTCAGATGTTGAGTCAGATGGGGCAGACCTCATCTGGACTGTCATCGGCACAGGTTTTTTCACCTGTAACTTGTGTAAGCGGGAAGACCTCGGTTACCTGGGCGGACTTCTACCCCAGTGCACAGGCGGCGGGTTATGACCTAAACAAATGCCTTCCCCGGAGTCTGAGCGGCCAGAGCAATGAGTTCGGGTGGCTGTTTCTCGCCGTATCCTCGAGTGGCTGTTCGGGCGGTTCACTCAACGGAACATATACACCCAGTGCCAGTGCAACCTGGAACAATACTGTTGCAACGACCGGTTCCAGCAGCTACTGGTTTATTATTTACAACCGCACTGTAGATATTATTTGTTTCAAATAAGGCATGATCCAAGAGTTCGTTTCTCGGCTCCCATGTATTCAGTATGGCTCATCGCTGATTTGACAAATGGATAATATTTAGAATTCCGGATGCGGGCAGGAAAAAGAATAAAAAGCAATTAATAAATTACTTTAGAACGGAGAAATTAAACGAATTTTTATTATATTTAGATACTTGAACCAACACTAATATTTACGGCTTACACAAAATGCTATCCACTGACCTCCTCTGAATTTTTCTATACTTTTTTTCAGAGGTATCCATTATTAACGAATAAATTAATTATAATATCATCTCAACATTAACCGGTAAGAAAACTAATACTTAACAGACATGAATAAACACATCTTACTTTCTGCGGCATTCATTATTAGTGTAACCGCTTATGGCCAATCCACCTTGGCCTTTAATCAGGTAAAATTGGTTTCCACAGTGGAAACCGTTCCGACTGGAAAGGTCTGGAAGGTTGTCTCGGCTATCGGGGCTTCCACAAGCGCCACTCAAAATTCAAGTTCCTATTCGACCTCCCCAAGTTTGCCTTCGGATCATATCATTTTGATCAATGGAAATTCGGCAGCGATCATTTCAAGTATCGGGTTAAGTACTTCCTACAGTGGAGCAGGGTCTTCCAGTTCTTCACAATTCAGAATTGCTACCGCAGGCAAGGAAACCTGCACAGAGCTTCCGATCTGGCTTCCGGCAGACGCGACGCTTGCGGCGGGTTCCAACGTATCTTTGATTTCCGTAATTGAATTTGATGTGAACTGATGGCATTATAAAAAACCAGCGCTTATACTTCAAGCTACATTTGCCGGCACAGTAATTATGCGCTTTGTTACATCCACTTTAGCGGAGAATATCCGGATCGCATTTAATGCTATCCGGAGTCAGGCGCTTAGGGCGACGCTAACAGTAAGTATTATTACCATCGGTATCATGGCCTTGGTAGGAATGATAACGGCCATACAGGCGATTAAGAATAAACTCAGTTCTGAATTTTCAAGATTGGGAACAAATACCTTCACGTTGCGCTCTGGATCCTCGATGGGGCATGGTGGGCAGAGGGGTGTAGTTGAAAAAAGGAACAAGACCATCAGCTATGAAGAGGCTGCGGCATTTAAACGCGATTTCCCCTTAAAAGCATTGATTTCCGTTTCGGCATTTGCAACCGGAGCAGCGGTGGTGAAATATGGAGACAAAAAAACCAATCCCAATATTTCCGTTCTTGGTGCTGATGAAAATTATCTCGAACTTTCTGCTTATCACTTGAACAGAGGAAGAGGATTTTCTCCGGCAGAAATCGAAAATGCCAACAACGTTGTAGTACTCGGAGCAGATATTGTGAGATTACTTTTTTCAG